>JAIRRF010000200.1 GCA_031256115.1 Treponema sp. | reverse complement strand
TTCTTTCATGGTTAACCCCACTCGGACACCCTCCTTCAGGTGTCCTTAGTTTAATTTGGGTAACATTTTCTAAATGAGGCATTAACTCTTTTCGGTAACATTTTTCATGAGGCAATGCGGCAGGTTGCATTTTTCCCGGAATTCCGCTATAGTTCCCTAATCAAATCCAGGAGGAATTACGTGAAAAAATGTATTTTAATACTGTTTGCGGTATTATTGGCCCTGACAGTGTTTACCGGCTGCGGCTCCAAAGACGGGAGCGCCGACAATGTTATTAAGATTGGTGTTTTTGAGCCCCTGACCGGCGCAAACGCCGGAGGCGGCGCGCTGGAACTTGAGGGGATACAACTGGCCCACGAGTTAAACAAAACAGTAGAGGTAGGGGGAAAGACCTACACTGTGGAATTGGTTGTCGCCGATAATCGTTCAGACAGGGTTGAGGCGGCCAATGCCGTTCAGCGCCTCGTAGATCAGGACAAGGTTAATGTGATCCTCGGTTCATGGGGCTCGGGTTATTCAATGGCCGGCGGTGAAGTAAGCAGGGGAAGGATTCCCTCCATCGGACTTTCCTGCACCAATCCGCTTGTGACTCTGGGGAATGACTGGTATTTCCGGGTTTGCTTCCTTGATGATTTCCAAGGGACTGTTATGGCAAATTATGCCTTCAACGACCTTGGGGCCAAAACCGCCGTCATTGTACAGGAAATAACCAATGATTATTCCGTAGGGCTGGCGAAGTTCTTTTCTGATAATTTCGTAAAGCTTACCGGAAATTCCAATGCGGTTCTTGCCACGGTTAACTACAACACCGGTGACCAGGAGTTTAGTTCCCAGCTGACTACCATCCGTTCAAGGAACCCTGATGTGATTTTCGCACCGGGAAACTTTACCGAATCAGCCCTGTTGATTAAGCAAGCGAGAGAACTTGGTATTACCACTCCAATCATCGGCGGGGATACCTGGGAAACCCCTGAGTTTATTGACGTGGGCGGCGACAGGGTAAACGGCTCGGCATTCTCCACCTTCTTTGCCGCCGAATTCGCCGGAACTCCACAGGCGCAGACCTTTCTTAATGAATACAGTAAACGGTACCCGAATAAAGAAGCCGCCGCTGTAACTGCCCTGGGTTATGACGGCTATCTGGTTGCCTTGGATGCCATCAAAAGGGCCGGTTCCCTTGATCCGGAAAAAATCCGTGGTGCCATTGCCCTGACATCAGGATTTATCGGCGCCACCGGAACCACCACCCTGGACCATAACGGCGATGCCACCAAAAGTGCTTATATAAAGAGCGTAGAAGGCGGCAGGTTCGTATTTAAGACCATTGTAAATCCGTAGTTTTCGGCCCGGGAGCCTGCCGGAGCAGGATCCTGTCGAACCAGGATCCTGTCGGATCCTTGAGGAGCTAGTGTGACTTTCGGTCTTTTTTTGCAGCATCTCACCAACGCTTTATCACTGGGGAGCCTTTATGCCTTGATTGCCATTGGGTATACCATGGTGTACGGTATCCTCAGGCTGATAAATTTTGCTCACGGCGAAATATTCATGTTGGGAGGTTATATTGCCTTTTACGCCGTTACCCTCTTTTTCATGCCCTGGGGGGCCGCTTATATAGTAGCCCTGGGGCTAACCGGGATCTTCGGCATTGGCCTTGAGCGCGTTGCATACCACCCTCTGCGTCATTCACCGAAGATTTCCATTATGATTAGCGCAGTCGGAGCGTCCTTCTTAATGCAGAACCTAGCTATCGTTATCTTTGGCGGAAGACCCAAGGGTTTCATCGTGCCGCAGGTTTTTGACAGGGTAATAATGATAGGCCATGTTTCTGTTATGAATGTCAGCTTGATTATTCCGATTATTACCGGAACACTGCTGGTTATTCTGCAGATTGTTGTACATAAAACAAAAACCGGTATGGCTATGCGGGCCGTCTCCACCGACCTTCGGGCAGCCCGGCTCATGGGAATAGATGTTAATAAAATCGTTATGTTTACCTTCGGGACAGGATCGGTTCTGGCTGCCATAGGCGGCGTGATGTGGGCCCTAAAATATCCTCAGCTCAACCCGGGCATGGGATTAATCCCCGGTCTTAAATGTTTTATTGCGGCGGTTATCGGCGGCATAGGGAATATTTCCGGCGCCGTACTCGGAGGATTGCTTCTAGGCTTTATTGAAATCATGATAATTGCGGCATTACCCACCCTTACAGGTTACCGTGACGCGTTTGCCTTTATACTGCTCATCATTGTGCTGTTGGTTAAACCATCAGGCCTTTTGGGCAAGCACCAAATCGAAAAGGTATAACCCATGTGCGTCTACTTGTTAAAGAAATTTAACCACGGAGTACACAGAGGAACACGGAGTATCAATAAATTCTTTTTCTTTTCCGTGATACTCCGTGACCTCCGTGGTAAGAATTCTTCTTTGAGGTTAGTAACATGGGATTAACGGCCAAACAGAAGAACCTTTGTACGCTCATTTTTGCTCTGGTTGTTGTTGCGTTTATAGCTGTCGCGGATAAAATCTTCGGGGCCTTTCCCCTGCGTATTTTCAACCTCACAGCCATTTATATTATCCTGGCTTTATCACTTAACCTTGTAAACGGGTTTACCGGTTTGTTTTCGCTGGGCCATGCCGGTTTTATGGCTGTTGGAGCATACACATGCGCCCTCTTAACCATGACCCCGGCCCAAAAAACAGTAAACTTTTACCTGGCGCCAATTGTCCCCTTCCTGGGTAACATCCACCTTCCCTTTATTCCCTCGTTACTAATTGGCGGAATCCTGGCGGGTTTCGTAGGTTTTCTTGTGGGAACGCCCGCACTGCGGCTCCGAGACGATTATCTGGCAATTGCCACCCTGGGATTTTCCGAAATTATCAGGGTTATTCTGACTAATCTGCAGTCCATCACCAACGGCCCCTTGGGCATTAAGGGCTTACCCAGATATTCGACAACATACACGGTATGGAGTATTGCGATTGTCTCGATTTTTTTTATGGTTGCGCTGATAAACTCCGCCTTCGGCAGATCCTGCAAGGCGGTGCGTGATAACGAAATTGCGGCACAGGCAATGGGAATTAACGTTGCCAGGATAAAAATAACCAGTTTTGTCATTGCAAGTTTTATGGCAGGAATTGGGGGGGCGCTGCTGGGACACCAGATAAGTACGATTGACCCCAGATTATTCGGTTTTATCCTGACCTACAATGTCCTTTTGATTGTTGTGCTTGGAGGAACCGGCAGTATTACCGGTTCTGTCATTGGGGCCATTGTAGTAACGATTTCCATGGAGGCCCTGCGTTTCCTTGACGGCCCGCTTAATTTGATCTTTGTACGCACCCAGGGGAAACCCGGTATTCGCATGGTTGTATTCAGTGTCTTGCTGGTTGTTGTTGTTATTTACCGTCAACAGGGCTTAATGGGAAATAAGGAACTTTCCTGGGATGGAATTATTAAAGCTGTCACGCGCCTGGGATCGAAATTTAAGGGAAACCGCGGTTCCGGAGGGAACCGGTGATGCTTCGCACAAACAAGGTTACCATGCAGTTTGGCGGTCTTACCGCCGTTTCCGAATTTACAGTTCATGTTGATAAAGGTGAGATTGTAGGGCTTATAGGCCCCAATGGCGCGGGAAAGACAACAATTTTCAACGTAATTACAGGGATCTATGTTCCTACCAGCGGGGAAATTTTCCTTGAAGAAAAGAATATTTCCGGCAAAAAACCCCATGTGATAACCGCTGCGGGAATAGCAAGGACCTTTCAAAATATCCGGTTATTTGGAAAGATGAGTGTGCTGGAAAATGTAATGGCCGCTTGCTGGCTCCGGGAAAAGCCAAATCTGTTTGAATCTGTCCTGCATCTTCCCGGCTACCTGGCTAAAGAAAAGCGTTCCAGGGAGTTCGCCCGGGAAATGCTCCAAACAGTCGGCCTTCTTGAAAACGCGGAAGATATTTCAGTGTCTCTGCCCTACGGAAAACAAAGACGGCTGGAAATTGTCCGGGCGCTGGCAACGGAACCAAAACTTCTTCTTTTGGACGAACCTGCCGCAGGGATGAATCCCAGGGAATCACTTGAATTAATGGATTTTATCCGTTTAATTCGGGAACAGTACCATATTGCCGTTTTTCTTATTGAACACCATATGCAGGTGGCCATGGGGCTCTGCGAAAGGCTTTATGTACTGGACTACGGCCTTACCATTGCCGAAGGGCCCCCGGCGGAAATCAAACGGAACAAAAAAGTGATCGACGCATATCTGGGGGTTGAACATAGTGATGAAGAGATAACCGGAGGCAGCAATGCTTAAGCTTGAGGGGCTTTCGGTTTTTTACGAAGGCATCCACGCCCTGCGGGGGATTAACCTGGAAGTTCCCGAGGGAAAAATCATCACCCTGATAGGCGCCAACGGGGCGGGTAAAAGCACCATGCTGAACCGGATCATGGGCCTCCTGAAAGGAGAGGGAACGATCATCTGGGACGGAACAGATATTTCTTCCTTTGATACAAAGAATATTGTTTCGTCAGGCCTTGTAATTATCCCCGAAGGACGCCATGTGTTCCCCAACTTATCAGTGGAAGAAAATCTTTATCTTGGCGCCTATACACGAAAAGACAAGGCGGCTATAAAAAACGATCAGGAAAAATGCTTTTCTCTTTTCCCGCGGCTTAAAGAGCGTCGGCATCAAAGCGCAGGAACCCTTTCCGGGGGTGAACAGCAAATGCTTGCCGTAGGCCGGGGCCTAATGTCCAGCCCCCGGCTTCTAATGCTGGACGAGCCTTCTCTGGGACTGGCCCCGCTTATATCGAAAATGATCTTTAGCATTATTCAAGAGATAAATAAAACCGGAACCACTGTTTTATTGATAGAACAAAATGCCCATGCAGCTTTGGAAATAGCCGATTACGGCTATGTATTGGAAACCGGAGAAATCGTAATGCACGATACCTGTGATGCACTGGCTGCGGACGACGGGATCAGGAAAGCCTATCTGGGGGAATGAGTTTACATAACCCGGCCTCCAAATCAAAACCTGCTCTGGCCAAGACCGTTCCACGAATTATGCCGCCTAGTTTTAGAAGCCCCTGCGGGAAATTGTCGGTTATAACGCCGTCTCCGTGAATTACCGTAGCGCCGTCCACCTCCGGAGCCTGGCAGAAGAGTCGGCCCAGCCATAGACCGCTTTCTTTCACTTCTTCTTCGATGAGTATGTCCATGTTCCTGCCCACAAAGCGGTTCATGTTTTCTTCTGTTATGGGAATCTGTCGTTCTTCTATTAGAATTTTCCGCCGGGCCGCAATTTTTTTGCTGATCCTGTGCTTCATGGAATATGCAGCAGTTCCTTCTTCTCTGGACCAGGTAAAAACCCCAAGCCAATCAAAACGGGCTTGTTCCTGAAAATTCAAAAGCATAGCAAAATCTTCTTCTGTTTCGCCGGGAAAGCCGGTTAGAAAAGTAGAACGGATTGCTGCATCGGGAAGCCGTGTACGAATCGTGTCCAGCAGGCGGAGGTAGTTTGTTTTATCACCGCTACGGCCCATTAACGAAAGGAGCCGTCCGGAAGCATGTTGAAATGGTATATCAAAGTATGGAAGGAAACGGCTGTCTTTTACAATTAAATCCAGAATATCCAGAGGAAAATGATCCGGATGCATATAAAGGAGCCGGACCCAAAAATCACCGGATAAAAGCGCTATTTCTTCAAGTAGAACAGCCAGAGCAGAAATCCGCATGGCATTTTTTTGTCCGGGGTTTTCCTGAGTAAATGATGCCAGATCCTGTCCGATAAGGCACAGCTCTTTTATTCCACGGGTTAAAAGATCCTTGCATTCCCGGATAATATCCGGAATTGACCGGCACCGGAGGGGTCCCCGGATCTGAGGTATGGTACAGAATGAACAGCGGTTGTTACAGCCTTCGGAAATTTTTACATAGGCCGAACCGGGGAAACTCAAAAGCGGCCGGTATCCTGCCCTGATCACGGTATCAGGCTTTTCATAATAGGTGCCGAAAAGTTCATCTGCTTTTTTTACTATGCGGTCCAAATCGGAGCATCCCAAAAATCCGTCCGCTTCGCCAAGGCTTTCTTTTAGCTCAGCACGACAGCATTCTGTCAGGCATCCGGCCAGGATAATTTTTTTTTCAGGGTATTGTTTTTTCCATGCCAGTACAGCGTTAATTGATTCCTGTTTGGCTGTTTCAATAAAACCGCAGGAATTAACAATAATCAGATCCGCTCCGCCGGGGTCATCAGAAGGTATCCACCCGGCATCGTTAAGCAGGGCAAGCATGGTTTCGGCGTCCACCTGGTTTTTTGCACAGCCAAAGGGGTCCATAAAGTAACGCATGAACAAGATAAATATTACCACAGAAATCGTTGAAAGTAAAGGTCGAGTCGGGACGGACGCTTATACCAATATGATATTTTTATGTATAGTAACATAAGACGTTTGAACAAATTAGGAGTCAAAAATGAAACACCCCATTCCTACCCGAATTTACATTACCCAGGAGGAGATGCCCGAATACTGGTACGATCTGCGGGCGGAAATGAAAGAAAAACCTGATCCCATATTGCATCCGGGAACTCTGCAGCCCGTAATGGCGGCGGATATGGAGCCGGTTTTCTGCAAAGAATCCGTTAAACAAGAATTGGACAGCACTACCAGACTTGTCCCCATACCGGAAGGTATTTTGGACTTTTACCGGGCATACCGGCCTTCGGCGCTTATCCGGGCCTTTTATTTGGAAAAAGAGCTGGGGACCCCGGCGGAAATATATTATAAGTTCGAGGGAATTAACACTTCCGGAAGCCACAAACTTAACTCAGCAGGGCCCCAGGCTTTTTATGCTAAAGAAGAAGGTCTGGAATGCTTGAGTACCGAAACCGGAGCGGGCCAGTGGGGAACTGCAATGGCCATGGCCTGCGGCTTTTTCGGCCTGGGGCTGACAGTGTATATGGTAAAAGTGAGTTCAGAGCAAAAACCCTATCGCAAGGCAGTAATGGAAACCTATGGGGCAAAAGTAATCCCTTCGCCATCGAATACAACCGAGGCGGGACAAAAGATCCTGAAGGAAAATCCTGATACCGGGGGCTCCCTGGGCTGTGCCATCTCTGAGGCGGTCGAAACGGCAGTTAAAACCAGCAAATGCCGCTATGTGCTGGGAAGCGTTCTGGATCATGTACTGCTCCATCAGTCAGTGATAGGCATGGAAGCCAGGACTGCATTGGATAAATACGGGATAAAGCCGGACATTATTATCGGATGTGCCGGGGGCGGATCCAATTTTGGCGGGTTAATTGCTCCCTTTATGGGTGAAAAAATAGCCGAAAAATCTTCTACCCGGTTTATTGCAGTGGAGCCGGCATCCTGTCCAAGCTTTACAAGGGGACGCTATGTATACGACTTTGGAGACACAGCTAAAATGACGCCCCTGATGCGTATGCAGACTCTGGGGAATGGATTTATCCCATCATCCAGTCATGCGGGGGGGCTCCGTTATCATGGTATGAGTCCTGTCCTGAGTAAACTTTATCACGACGGTTACCTGGAGGCCCGCTCTGAAACACAAACCGGTATCTTTGATGCAGCGGTGCGCTTTATGAAGAGTGAGGGGATACTTCCCGCTCCGGAATCGTCCCATGCTATCAAGGCTGCCATCGATGAGGCCCTGGAATGCAAAAGGTCCGGCGAAAAAAAGGTAATTCTCTTTTGCCTTAGCGGTACAGGTTATTTTGATCTTTCCGCTTATATGTCGTACAATGCAAAAACCCTTACCGATGAAATCCCCACGGACGAGGAACTGGAACAGGGCTTTGCTTCAATACCGGACATACCACAGAACCGGTAATTTTGAAACTCCTTACAAGGAGCTCCCGTGTTAAACTCCCCGGCTATTCAAATGATTGGTATTACCAAAATATTTCCCGGGGTTACAGCCAATGACAAGGTAAATCTGGAAGTAAATGATGGTGAAATACACGCCCTGTTGGGGGAAAACGGGGCAGGTAAATCTACCCTCATGTCGATTTTGTTTGGTTTGTATAAAAAGGACGAAGGTGTCATCAAAATCCGGGGCAAAGAAAAAGATATCCGGGGACCTAAGGATGCTGCAGCATTAGGTATAGGAATGGTTCATCAGCATTTTAAATTGATCCATAACTTTACCGTAACGGAAAATATTGTTCTGGGTATGGAACCCCGAATTCCTTTTTGGGGAAACCTGGACTTTAAAACCGCAGAAAAAAGGGTGGAACAGCTTTCTGCACTTTATGGACTGGAAGTGGATCCCAGAGCAAAAATTTACTCCATAAGCATTGGTATGCAGCAACGGGTAGAGATCCTTAAAATATTGTACCGCAATGCCCGGATCCTAATCTTTGATGAACCCAGCTCGGTGCTTGGCCCTGCGGAAATTAAAGATTTGCTGAAGATTTTTAAACGCCTAAAATCAGAAGAAAAAACAATTATTTTTATTACCCATAAGCTGCAGGAAATAAAAGCTGTTGCCGACCGTTGTACGGTCCTAAGCAGGGGAAAAAATGTCGGCATGGTTACTGTTGCCGACAGCACCGAACAAAAGCTGGCGGAAATGATGATTGGTCCGGTAAAGTTCCCCATAAAAAAAATGCCCTTAAAGTCAGGAGAGTTAATTCTAAAAATAGAAAATCTTACGGTGACAGACCCCAGGGGAACAGCCGTTCTTAGTAATTTTTCTCTGGAGGCAAGAGCAGGCGAAATTGTTGGGATTGCCGGTGTGGACGGCAACGGTCAATCAGAATTAGCCGCAGCTATTGCCGGGCTTATTCCGGTAAAGTCCGGACGTATCCTCCTAAAGGGCAAAGACCTTTCCCGGCTAAGCATCAGGGAACGGAACGAAAACGGTCTGGGATTGGCCCCGGAGGATCGCCATAAACATGGGCTTATCCTTGCCTTCAGGCTGGATGAAAACCTTATCCTGAAAAGTTTTCATAAAAATCCTTATTCAAGTCTTTTTGGATTTCTTCGTTTTCCGGTCATCGCAAAACATACAGATACCCTGATCAAAGAATTTAACATTAATGCAGGAAATGGGCCGACAAGCCTGGCTTTGACCATGTCCGGAGGTAATCAGCAAAAAACCATAATAGCCAGGGAAATTGATCGCTCTCCGGATCTGCTTATTATTTTCCAACCGGCACGGGGTCTTGACCTGGGAGCCGCAAAATTTATTCATCGCCGGATTGTAGATGAACGAAACAAGGGAAAGGCATTGCTGTTAATTTCTTATGATTTGAACGAAATTATGACTCTTTCTGACCGGATTGTGGTTATTTCCGGGGGTCAGGTAATGGGAGAGGTACCGGTAAAAAAAGCGGACGAGCGGCAAATCAGCGCCATGATGGCCGGGATTCTTCATCAAAAGAACAAGAGCGCATGAAAAGAAACTTTAAACCCTTTTTCCAATCAAATATATTTCTGCCGGTAATTGTAGTGATTCTTGGTTTCCTCACGGCCACCCTGCTGATCCTTGTGGTTGGAAAAAATCCCGGAGCTATGTATTCGGCCATCGTCCAGGTTATATCCGGTTTTGATCTTCGCAGTAACAGTTTTAATCCCCGGTATATCGGGGAATGGTTTGTTATGTCCATGCCCCTGATCCTTTGCGGTTTGTCCATGGGTTTTGCCGCAAGAACAGGGCTTTTTAATATTGGCGCAGAAGGCCAGTATATCGCGGGCCTTACCGCAGCGCAGTACATGGCTGTTCTTGGCCCCCAAATACCGATCCTGCATTGGATCATGACATTACTGGCGGCAATTACCGCCGGTGCAATATGGGGCGGACTGGTTGGCTGGTTTAAGGCCCAATTCAACGTATCCGAAGTAGTAGCCACTATTATGATGAATTACATAGCTCTATTCGGCTCCCGGATTGTAACCCTGAGTATTTCGGGAACAAACAGCTACCATACCCCGGATTTTCCCAAAACAGCGCTGCTTCGCAGTCCAATTCTGGAATACATTACCAATGGTTCCCGGATAAACCATGGTCTTTGGTTTACCCTGGCGGCTGTTATCTTTTTTTGGGTAATGATGGAAAAAACACGGTTTGGTTATTCCCTGCGGGCAACAGGATTTAACAAAGATGCTGCAAGGTATGGCGGCATTAATATAAAGAGTACTCTTACCATATCTATGGCTATAGCCGGGGCCTTTGCAGGACTGGCAGGCGCTATTGTCGCCCTGGGTTCTTTTAACTATGGCCGGGTTTTGGCAGGCCAGGATGGCTACGGATTTGACGGTATAGCCGTAGCCCTGGTGGGGAACTGCAGAGCCTGGGGTACGGCCCTGTCGGGGCTATTCTTTGGAATGCTTAAGTCCGCCCAACCCTTAATGCAATCCCGGCAAATCCCCAGAGAAATTACCGGAATAATCATAGGCCTGGCGGTGGTGTTTATTTCCTTTAAAAAAAAGGACGGACAATAACATGACGGAACTATCTGGCATGACAACAATTGCATTGTTATGGAACATGATTCCTTCAATATTGATGATTGTAGCGCCAATCTTAATCGCCGCCATTGGGGGAATGATCTGCGAACGGGCCGGGATAATAAATATTGCCCTGGAAGGGCTGATGGCTTTCGGCGCTTTTGCAGCCGCCCTTAGCCACCAGCTGCTGGAAATTCAACTGGACGGCATTTCTATTCCCTTTGCACTTTTTATGGCGGCATTAACCGGCTGCTTCTTTTCCTTAATCCACGCCATTGCTTCCATTACGATGAAAGCAAATCAGGTTATTTCGGGTACAGGAATAAACCTTCTTGCTCCGGGGCTGACTGTTTTTCTTTGTCAGGTCATTTATAATCAGGAACGAACCCAGCCTTTTAAACTGGGAATGATGCCCTTTAATCCGGAAAACTCATTGTTTAGCTGGATGGCGGGGATTTATCCTACCGCAGTGATCGCCCTCGTCCTGCTTGTTCTTTCATGGTTTGCGTTGTACAAACGGCCATGGGGTCTACGTCTCCGTTCTTGCGGCGAAGATCCCCAGGCAGCAGCAGCAGCCGGAATTAATGTGGTACGGATGCGATATACGGCTGTTCTTGTTTCCGGAATTCTTGCCGGACTTGCAGGGGGTTGTCTGGTTCTTACCCAAACAATTCAATATACGGCAAATAC
>JAIRRF010000298.1 GCA_031256115.1 Treponema sp. | reverse complement strand
ATGGTTATTTTAACCCTTAACTGCGGATCCTCTTCCGCAAAATATCAGATTTATGATTGGGATGCCAAAGATGTACTGGCCGTGGGGATTGTGGAAAAGGTTACCCTGGCGGGTTCTTTTATCACTCACAAGCTGAAAGGGAAGGAAGAGATTACCTTCGACCACGACTGTCCCAGCCACCTGGATGCGGTTAATCTGATTATTAAAACCCTGACAGACAAGGAAATGGGCTGTATCAGCGATATGTCGGTGATTGGCGCCGTGGGTCACCGGGCGGTTCATGGGGGTAACAAGTTTACCAAAAGCGCAATTGTGGACGATGCAGTTATAGATTCTTTTGAAGAATTAAAAGATATGAGCCCCCTTCATTCTCCTGCCATAATCATGGGGATTAAGGCGGCCAAGAAAGTACTGCCCCATGTACCCCACTGTGCAATTATGGATACCGCCTGGCACCAGACCATGCCGCCGGAATCGTTTCTATATGCGGTGCCCTATGAATGGTACGAACAGTATTCTGTCCGCCGTTATGGTTTCCACGGCACCAGTTTTCTTTATACCGCTAAAAGGGCGGCGGTTTTACTGGGAAAAGATCCCTTTAAAACAAATCTGATCATCTGCCATCTGGGAAACGGATCCTCTGTTAATGCCGTTAGGGACGGCTGCTCTTTTGATACCTCCATGGGGCTTACCCCCCTAGAAGGGCTTGTTATGGGAACCCGTTCCGGCGATATGGACCCGGCCCTGCCTTTCTACATGATGCGAAAGACCGGAATGAACGCTGTGGACATGGAAAACGCCTTGAATAAAAAATCAGGACTTGCGGGCATCAGCGGCGGGCTTACCGACCGCCGGGACATTCAGGCGGCTAACCTTAAAGGGGAAAAGCGGGCAACCCTGGCCCAGGACATGGAAGCCCACAGGGTAAAAAAATATATCGGCGCTTACCAGGCAATATTGGGGCGGGTAGATGCCCTGGTCTTTACGGCCGGTGTGGGTGAGTTTGCCTGGTGGATGCGGAAAAAGATCCTTGAAGGACTTGAAGGCATAGGCATTGTGTATGATCCCCAAAAGAACGAGATGTCCCATACCCGGAATACCGAAACAATCATCAGCAAGCCGGAATCAAAAATTCCTGTTTATATAATCCCCACCGATGAAGAATTGGTAATGACGGAAGATGCCCATGCCTTGATGTCCGGAACCTATGACATCCATACCAAGTTTACCTATTCTTTCCAAAGTAAGGACTATGTTAACAAGGGCCGGGCGGAAGGTCTAAAGTTTGAACTGGAAAAACATCCGGAGCTAAAAGAGATCATTGCCAGTCCAAAGTAGCGAATTTAGAAAAAGTTTTCTCGTAAAGGCGCAAAGAATTAATAATAATATTATTAATTCTTATTTCACTTTCAAATTATCTCTGCGTCTTGGCGTCTCTGCGTGAGGTATATAAAGTTGAAGTGCTTGTGACAGAGCTGTTTTGCATCGGAAACGCCATGGTGGACGTGTTTGCCAGGGTTCCGCCGGATTTTTACGGACAATTTGGCTTAACCGCCCCGATTCAGCATATCGATCCCGTAAAAGCCGGAGAAATCCTGGCAGCCTTACAGACCTGCCCTCCGGGAAATGCACTTGATCCGGCAATAAGCAGCGGCGGCGGCGCTGCCAATACCGCAAAGATTGCTTCCGTTTTGGGAATCCGTTCTGCCTTTGCCGGGGCTGTGGGCAGCGATGCTTTTGCCGGACTTTTTAAAGAAGAAATGGAGCGTTCCGGGGTTTCACTGTACCTAAGCTCCAAAAAATCCTCTACGGGCGTATTTATCAGTCTTAACTGTGAAAATCCGGACAAGAAAGATAAAGAAGGCAGGTGTATTGCCGCCTCGCCTTCGGCGGCGCTGGAATTTGATGCGGAGGATTTGACCACTATTTTTAGCCAATCATTGCTGACGGATCATTTACCAAGAGTAGTATATATTGACGGTTTTCTGTTAAACCGGGAACGGCTTATGCGATGTATTCTGGAACTGGTGGAAAAATACCGTCTGTGTTTTGCCCTAGATCTGGGGACGGTGGATATTGCGGCGGCCCAGGCAGCATTAGCCCGGCAGGGAAATTCCTTTTTTTGGGATAGAAAACCCCGGCGCTTTCCCATGATTCTGTTTTTTAACGAAAAAGAAGCGGAGATCTTTGCAAAGGTCCTTGGCGCCGGCTGGGAAAGCCTGTTTCTTAATGCCGCCGGGTATACTTCCGTCCTTATAGCAGTAAAGCTGGCAGAACGGGGGACAGCGGTTTTTTCCGGAGGCGCCGTTTACCATGTGAAGGCGGAACCGGTTAAGGCAATGGAAAGTACCGGGGCGGGTGATGCCTATGCCGCAGGTTTTTTAGCCTCATGGCTAAGGGGCGAAAATCCTCCGCAATGCGGTCAGGCAGGAAACGAAGCAGCAGCCCTGGTATTAGGATCTCCCGGAACCAGTGTTCTGCCATTTTTATGAGCGGACTACCCGGAAACCTATGATGCTTAGATGATAAAAAGGGTTGATTCCGAACCGACAGTCCGAACGCAAATAATGTCCGGCGCTGCCCCAGGATCCGCCGCGAAAAACACGGAGGGTGCCGGAAGCCGGGCCCAATGGATTTGTTTGTACTCTGCTGGGGTAACTTGCATACCAGTCCCAGCACCATTCCCATACATTCCCATGCATATCATAGAGCCCCCAGGGGTTCGGCGCAAAACTTCCAACATCAGTGGTCTTTTCACGGTTTGTTCCTTTGGCGTTGTTATTGTATGGGTGATAACCGTTATAATTCGCCTGGCTGGTAGTAATGTTGTTCCCCGTACTGAAAGGCGTGGCTGTCCCCGCCCGGGACGCATATTCCCACTCTGCCTCGGTGGGCAGCCGGTAGCCGGTGGCATTCCGGTTCAGGCTTACTCTTGCATTTGTAATGGGGTATCCTGCCGCCGGAGTTCTGCTATTAATCGTATATGCAGGCGACAGACCTTCCTTCTGGCTCCGCTTGTTACAGTACTCTACAGCATCATACCAGCTTACCATTTCCACCGGAAGATTGGGGCCCTTAAAACGGCTGGGGTTAGTACCCATAATTTCTTCATAATCCTTCTGCGTTACCTGATACTTTCCCATGTAAAAAGAACTCACCGTTACCCTATGCGGGGTTTCATCTCTGCCTCGTTCCGGCTCGCTGGCAGGACTGCCCATGGTAAAGGCGCCGCCGTTTATCCGTACCATTTCCGACAGGGAAGTTTCCTGCTGTACAGTGTCAGCCGTGAATATCCTGATATCAGTTCCGGGGCTTAATCCCAGACGCTGCCAAACGGCGGCGGAAAGATCCGCAATCCGATCCGTAGAAGCAAGAATTCGGCCAATTACGATTACTTCAATTGAATTTCCTGTTGTAGTATTTTCTACCATAACCTTGTAGTTTAAAGGAAGAGATGGGTGGGCAATAACAAACCTGTTGTCCTGCAATTCCTGAGTGGCTCTTCCACGCTGGCTAAAATTTCTTACCTGAGCCCCGGCAAAAACAGTAAAGAACAATCCATAAAACAAAACCGCCAGGATTATACACTGTCTATTGTTCCTTTTCATGATGATCTCCCTTAATTTTACACAACCCATATGGGCAGTGTTAGTTATTTTTGGCCTACTTAGGTGTTTTTAGCGATTAGACACCTTGTTATCCTTACATCAATGAGAATCGAGAATCGCATAGCGCATTTCATTGACCATTCCCAATTTTTTGGTACTCATTCCCTATATTTTATATTCATTAATACCAAGTTTCTCATATTCATTAAAAAATTTAACCCAGTATATTGGGATTGTCAATCATATTTAGTACGATTATTGTCGTATTCTTATTGAATATGGGGTTTAGGGAGAATTTAAAGTCCCAATTGGAATATTCCGGTATGCTTGTTAAGGAATTAGCGGCAATTTCGGGTGTTAAAAAGAAAACCATAGACAGTTATTTAGGAAACCGCGGCTATACACCGTCTGTTGAAGCAGCTGTTAGTATCGCAAGAGCCCTGGGGGTATCTGTTGAGTTTTTGGTAACCGGAAAGGAAAATAAAAATGACCGCTTTCTTTCAGCACTGCCAAATGATTTACAAGAGATGATACAAACATTTAAGGATTTACATATTAAAGACCGCTTTATATTATTAAACCTTGCCCGTCTGCTTAAGAACAGGTAGATTCTGTGACTTAGATCCCGCCCGGCAAGGAAAAAATATTTATGAAAATGGGCTAAGCCCGACAAAGTCCTAGTGCGGACAAAATCCAGGAAAGATTGGTTTCAATCTGTTTTTTATTCGAAAGTCTGGTTTAATACCCCGAGGCTTGCCTCGGGGAGCCTCATTTCTTCATTTAACTTCACAAGAAACTGTTCTATAATTACCGTAGAGGGAAACCACGATGGGAAAAATAACTTTTGAAGTAAATGGGCGGTATTACATTATTGATGACGAAAAAGGGACTA
>JAIRRF010000189.1 GCA_031256115.1 Treponema sp. | reverse complement strand
ATTAAGAGGCGTAAACTCATCTGTTTCAATATCTTTGTACAGTGTTTCTTCATCCTGCCCCGGAAGACCGCTCATAAGGTCCAAGGAAAGCCCCGGGCCGAAAATTTCTGCCGCTTCCCTAAGCCTCCGGAACAGTAATTTATCATGATCAGCTTCTGGATCCGCATGGCTGTGGCCCTTCCGGCCGGCGGCTTTTCTAACCTTTTCACTGAAACTCTGGATACCCAGGGAAAGACGGTTTACTCCATGATCCGCACAGGAACAAAGGAAGGTAGTATCGGCGCTCTCCGGGTTTGCCTCAACTGTAATCTCCCGAACTCCATCAAAAACTTTTAAACCCGAAAGTAAACATTTAATGCCATTTGCTCCTAGGAGCGAAGGAGTACCGCCTCCGATATAAATGGAAGGGACATATATTATAGGATTGTGTTCCTTTAATCGCCGTTCTGTTTCAACCAGGAGGGCTTCCACATATCGTCCGGTAAAATGATCCCGTTCCTTTGGACTTATGCACCCTAAGGAATGCAGGGAAACAGAATAAAAATCACAGTAGTCACATTTTTCCAGACAAAAGGGGATGTGGAGATAAATTGAAAGATCAACCAATTGCAATCAAGGGTTTCCAAGACGGGTCAGTGGCCAATAACGAACAAGGACACGGGCAATAATGGAATCCGCAGGGACCGGACCCCAGGTTCTGGAGTCATTGGTGACACTGCGATCATCGGAAATAACAAAACACTGTTCTTTTTGTAAAACCATGCTGTCCATGGAACCGGAAAATGGAATTGATTCGTCCCATTGAAGAGATTGCTGGGGCAATTCCGGAATATAGTCCCTTTCGGCAAGTTCAAATTCCGTATACTCATAATTCTCTCCTGCCGGTATTACCCTAATAATATAGTTGCTCATGCTTACCGTATCCCCCGGAAGACCCACAACCCGTTTAACAAAAAGGATGTCGTCCTTAGGAAAAAGGCTGTAACGCTGCAGGGTAAAAAAACGGACAAACCAGTCGAAAACCGTTTGCAAAACGGGCTTTCCCTTCCCTACAGAACGATCAACCAGTACGATCTGTCCCCGGCGAAAGGGAAGATTCCCCTCGTTCTTGTCCCGGAACATGTGTTGGGGAACAAAGGAAAAAAAAACAAAACGATCCCCCGGAAGAAGTCCCGGTTTCATGGTTGTATTTTCAATTATCCGGTTGGAAACCAGAAGTCCCGAAACCGCCGTATGGATAATAAAAAAAACAAACAACCAGATAAAAATAATCCTAATCCATCTAAGATAGTTTTGCTGATCCGCATAGGAATATTGACGCCAGCGTTTTGCCATTATCGTATTCCTCCAATCCGTGAAAGGGGCCAATATTTAAATGCCCCCCAGCCAAGGATTTTGGACACTTTGACTGTTCCAAAAAAACGTCCATCGTGGGAGTTATCCCGGTTGTCCCCCAGGGGAAGTATCCTGCCTTCCGGTACATACCATCCCCGCTGCCGGATGGCCAGGGAACGGTAGCGGTTGTCATGGGGATGGGCTCCGCGGATAAACGCATAACGGACCACGGCTTTGGCAAAATAATCGCCGTACTGGAAATTATAGGAACCGGCCTTTTCCATCAAATCCGGAGGAGGGCTAAGGCCGAGATCAAAATAAGCTTCAACCTTTCCCATGGCTTCCAATACAGGGTAGTTATCTTCTTTTACCAACCGTGAAAGATTGTGGACATAATTGCGCTCAACCAGATATTCCCTCTCACTTTTCCAGCGGTCTTCACCGGCAAAACGGAAGTACAGCTCCCCCCGGCGGCTTTCAATTAAGTCTCCCTCCATACCTGCGGCCCTTTTTATTAAAAAATGAACCCGGGGGTTACCTGCCTTGTCACGGTCTATGTCCACCAAAGAAAGGGTAAGCATATAAATGATCCGTTGGGTAATATCAAAGAGAGGGCCATTCGAAAAGTAATCAGGACTCTCGAAGATGATGACATCTTCCCGTTTGGGTTTTACCGGGCTGGGTAATTTTCCCAGACCCGGCAGAAGTTCGGGACCGTAAAGTAGTTTATTTACAAAGATCCGGTCTTTTTCCAACAAGGTGTCTATCATGGATCCTGAAGGAATCTGATAAGCCTGAAAAAGGTATTGGTTAATAAGGAGTACAACCCCGGCAGCCCAGACAAAAGCCTCTATCCAGTCAACAAGAGGATTTTTTGAACGCTGTTTTTCTTTTTTCATCCTTTGATGAGCTTTTCTTCTTGTCAGTAAATATTCTGTAAGCAGTTGAAGACGTTTAAAAAAAGGATGTACCGGTTTTACGCTCATTACCAATAAAAAATAGCAGAAAAACGACTGTTGAACAATCCCTTATTCTGCCTTATACTGGGTTGCTATGGTCAAATTTTCTTTTGGAAAATACTTTTTTAAAAAAAAGATAATCATAAAAGATGAAGATCAGGTTACACTACCTGTAATTTTTGGCATTAAACCCTGGTTTTACCTGGCGGTGATCTATGCTGCGGCGTTCCTTGCCGTTCTTTTTCTTGTTTTAATATATCCGGGGATTTCAAGACCCGGAAGTATCGGTGTATTCAATTCAGAACCCTTTGGAGCGGCGGTCCGGGTTAATGATATAACCATGGGTTATACACCTTGCAGCA
>JAIRRF010000125.1 GCA_031256115.1 Treponema sp. | reverse complement strand
ATAAACATAGCACGAGAATATTGGATAATACCATTTTCATTAAAATGGATAATACTATTAATGTTATTATCGTAAAAGTATATCAAATAAAAGGCAGGAAAATTGTAAAGCAGTATAAGAAATTAATAAATATTGATGAAGAATATTTTAATAGCATCTATGAAAGGTTAATGAAAATAAATTATACTGACATTATTGATAAAGGGATAGATGGTTTAGACGGGCATACAATAGAAATAAAAATTGGAAGTTTTATGACAATTTCTATATGGACACCCAATTATGATTTTGAGAAAAGAGGAACAAAAGAGTTACTTGCTCTATTAATAGAAATATTTACGAAGATTGGATTGGAAAGCAAATTGAATTAAGATCTCACCTTACGCAAAAGTAATAAAAACCTGATAATGAGGGTATGGGAAGGGATATACAGCGATTATCTGCTATGCAACAGCGGGATGACTTAAGCGAGTTTTTCAAATACCGCCCGAAATACGCCGCGCAATTTATACGACTAACGCTGTTGAATCGCTTAATTACCAACTACGTAAAGTTACTAAAAATCGCTTGTCATTTTTCAGATAATTTTAATAAATAGGAGTTACGGGGAAATTTAGGGGTTTTGGGCATTTATTCCTGCTTGACAGGGGAAAATTAATTTTAATATTAATAAAACTGGTATTTATGGTGTAACTATTATTCAAAATAAAGGTTTTAATAACATGTAAATAAAGACTATAAACTGAATCCAAAATATCGGATTTTTTTACTTTTGTCCTTATGGGTATAAATTTGTTTGAAGGAGTTTTTATGAAAAAGAAGGTAATGTGCATCTTAGTCGTTCTCATGTTGGTCGGGCTCACCAGCCTAAGTGCCCAAATGACTGTCACAATTACCGGAATACCCGGCTCAGAGTATAACGGCTGGGAAGCATACATAATCCTGGCAGCAACGGGTAGCAGCAGGGAGGTAAAGGCCTGGGCTATGCCTGTAAATGTAAGCGCAAGATCTTCTTCGCTTACGTTTAAAATGCTCGATTTTGTTACCGATAAACCGTTTAACACATCCGGGACTTATGACCTTATCTTTTATTTCAGGAAAGACCGTGATAAAAGCACAGACAAGAACTTTATCATGAGTGACAGGCGCGTCAACGCCGGTTCCAACAGTATAGCGTTTTCCGCCTTTCCGGGGAATTCCGGCAGCAGCAGCGTTACCCTTAACAAAGCATACGCAGGTGACGGCAAGGGCGCAGAGGGGAACTATATCACTTTTACATCAAATACCGCTTATAGTTTGATTGTTTATTATCCCCCAGGTTCCGCCGGTACATGTGCAATTAGTAATAACGTGATAACCATAAGGTCCGGCGGCGCTCGAGCTTTTTCACCGTTCAAAATCATAAACTCAACTACCCTTGAGGATTGTGACGGCAATGTGTGGAAGATATCAGAATAACGCGGCAGTAACAGGACGATTGGGATTAAAGACAAAAATTACAAGAAAACAAAATTTTACTTTCAAAAAGCCTCTTTATTATATTTTAAGAAAACAGCATAAAGGCACATTACCAGAATGCCCTATTTACTAAAAAGTTACAATGATTCTTAATTATACTATGAGCGGTGAATTTTTGGAAAACTGCATAACAGAACTGGGGAATGAGAATTCCACCGAAATAAGCTCCAAATCAACCCTGGAAATACTAAAGATCATCAATAATGAAGATATCCGTGTGGGCCCTGCCGTAGGACGTATTCTGCCGGAAATCGCCGCCCTGGTGGACGATATAGTCCTGGCCTTTAAAAGCGGGGGTCGGCTTATCTACATCGGGGCTGGAACCTCCGGCAGGCTGGGGGTGCTGGATGCCTCCGAGTGCCCTCCCACCTACGGAACCGATCCCAGCCTGGTCCGAGGGCTTATTGCCGGGGGGGAACAGGCCTTGACCAGATCCATCGAAGCGGTGGAGGACGACTCCCAAGCCGGGGTTGCGGAGCTAAAAGCCCTTGATTTTGCTTCCGCCGATGTGCTGGTGGGGATTACAGCTTCCGGCCAGGCCCCCTATGTACTGGGCGCTCTGGAATACGCCATAAGACTGGGGGCCGTTACAGGAGCAATAAGCTGCAACAGGAATTCAAAGACTTTTGAGTTGGCCAGGCATAAACTTTTTGCTGATGTAGGCCCCGAAGTGGTCACCGGTTCTACAAGGATGAAGTCAGGCACCGCCCAAAAGCTAATCCTTAATATGCTAAGCACCACAGCGATGATCCGCTGGGGCAAGGTCTACCGGAATTATATGGTGGACATGATCCCGGTGAATCAAAAATTGGTCCTCCGTTCGCTGCGAATAATCCGGGAACTGACCGGCTGTTCGGAAGAACAGGCGGAAGAAGCATTGGAAGCTTCGGGAAAAAAAACCAGGACCGCCATTGTTATGAGATTGCTTAAAGTGGACAGCGGAACGGCGGAAGAAATACTTTCCGCAGCCGAGGGCCGGATAGGAGATATCCGGATCGAAGATACAAAGAACATTCATGACTAATATAAAATGGATCAACACCCTGCGAATTACGGGGCTTTTATTTGTACTGATATATCATTTTTTCAAAGAAATACTGCCCGGCGGAGTTATTGGGGTAGAAATATTTTTTACACTTTCCGGGTTTTTAGTCACCCTGTCGGTGGTGGAAGAGTTTAAAAACAGCGGGAATTTCCGGCTTTTTGCCCTTTACAAACGCCGTTTTATGCGGCTCTATCCGCCGCTGCTCTTGTCAGTTTTATTTACACTTGCTTTTGCGCTGTTTCTTTCACCGGACTTTACCGCCGCAATCGGACGG
>JAIRRF010000118.1 GCA_031256115.1 Treponema sp. | reverse complement strand
CGTCTTTTTATCCCCATAGACAATGACCTGTTTTACGGGTTTAGCGCCTAGCAAGCGGATAGCGGATTTTCGGTGGTAGCCCGTTAACCGGGTGAATTCGTCTAGCAGAGCTTTCTTATCTTTTTTCTTTCCCTTTTGATAATGGGTCTTGTATTCCCTTGTTACCGCCTTTTTTCTTTCATGTTTAACCCCACTCGGACACCCTCCCTTAGGTGTCCTTAGTTTAATTTGGGTAACATTTTCTATTTGAGGCATGACTTCTTTTCGGTAACATTTTTCATGAGGCAATGCGGGGGGTTATATAAACCTTGCGAATACTCTACAATAACCACAACGTTTTTTTGATAATTTTAACCGAGTACTACGGGAAGTGGGATAGAGGCTAATCCGCTTGGTTCGGGACCAAGAAATCGGGGGTTCAAATCCCCCCTTCCCGAGGAAACCACACAAAAGTAAATAAAAATCACGCTAACAATAAAATCTTCCAAAGCCAAATATTGGGAGATTTGAAACGAAGCATTTCTGTTAAAATGCCAAGGCGCAAGCCTTGATCGAATATACGGCGCAGGACGCGCCGGGAACGCAAAGGCGGGGGTGAAACGACCAAACAGGATGATGTTGCACCGCCGGATGGCGGTGCTTTGAATCCTTCATCAGCAAACGGCCCGAAGGAACGTATGTTTGCGAGTTGAACCCCAAATCCCCCTTCCCGAGGACACCCCAGCGTTAATTCAAAACTGTTTCCAAAGAAGCTTTTACAGATGGATTTTTCGTATTAATGCACTGTATTGTGTTTGGATACTCTGATTTTAATCCGGTTATAAATTCACCGGCCCATGATGGCGCCAATACTTTCACTTCATCAAAATCCAGAATTATTTCGTCTGTTTTCTTTGTGTCCCTGAAAACATATGCTTTTGCCATCAAAAAAGCTTCCCTGCCGGCAGGACGCGACATCAGAATATCACCAAAATTGCTTATTTTTACTACCACCATCAACTCCCCTCGCTAAAATCAAGTATTGCCAAACAACCTGTCAGCGGAATCGGTCTTTCTAAAAATTTTATACCGCTTTCATCTATTGAACAAGAACCGGTACCAGATTGAAAAAATAAATGCCAATTATTTTGTTGAATTGCATCGGACACAAATTTTAATCCGTTTCCCCTTTGTTCTGGTGACCGTCCGGAAATTCTTTTGGTAAATGCCGTTTCTATAGCTTCCCGATCAGAACCAATGGAAGTCAAAACAGGCAATAATGATTGCCTAATGCCCCTTCCATAATCCGCGAGTACTATGTATTTTTGCTTATAGGACAAATTACAATAAGCTCCCCACGGATAGTTGCTTTCAAAACCAAAATTATGATCAAATGTGTTGTTGCCTATTTCTCCGAAAATTGCCGCTTCCAGATATTTTTTTGTTTCTAAAATATAACTCTGTGTTCTTGTCGCAAACATGTCACGGGTCTTTGAGAAAAAACCATCACTCTCCTTAAAACAGGCAAGCATCTCAGAAACAACCGCTTCAATAATTGATTCACATATCATATTACTTCTTCCGTATCCTTCCCATTACTGGTTCCAAAATATCAGCCCAGGCTTTTATTGCGCCTGACTCCGTTAAACTCTTTAACGCGAACTCATTAAGGCCGCCGGGGGTCATTTCAAGGGCAAGCTCGTGGAGATCTCCTTCGAAATGTCCGGCGCGCCGGCAAAGGGCTTCGAAAAAACTACTTGTGTATGAACCAGCTTCCTTGCGATCAATTCCATGGTTTTTGGCGAATGCTGTCAAATTATGCAGCATCTCATAAAAAGTACTCATAAGCGCGGTTATTGCCTGCATAACCGTGATTTCGTCCATGTTTTTGAAGAACACTACTGTTCCAAGAGGCGCAAGGAGCTCGTGCAGCCATTTGCTTTCAGGCCAGACGGCAATGGGCCCCATGCGGGAGCTTATAAACGGAAGCGGCACTATGTGGCTGTAATTCTTTACTTGACCGACAGCCGCCTGAATATCTTTGGAAGGAATTGTTGCCACGAGATTTACAATCATGTGCCCGCCATTAAAGCGCAGATCCCCAAGCGCTTCCAGGCAGGACGCTGGGCTCATAGAAATAAAAATAACTTCCGCCTTGTCTACCACGGTTTGGTTGGAATCGCAAACCGCAATGTTCTTATACTTACCCGTAAGTCTTGCGGACTTTTCTGCGTTTCTTGGGGAAAGGAAAAATTCGTGCCGCTCGTCAAGACCGCAAAACCCTTCAATCATGTAAGCTGCAATGGTTCCAACGCCCAAATATCCTATCTTCATACCATTAATCCATCATTCACCGGTTCTGACATCTATCACCGAGACTTCGCTCCTGGTGGCAACACGGATAGGCGGCCCCCAAACGCCCGCGCCGGAAGTGACCACAGCCTGGGCGGAATTTCCCTGCCAGTAACCATAGTGAACAGCTCCTGCCTCCTTAAAAATGCGGGCTGTGGCGATGTTCCCGGGGAAGAATTGCCCTTTGTGGGTATGCCCCGAAAGGATCAAATCCGCGCCTGCATCTTCAATCCCTGGAAAATCAACAGGCTGATGGTCCATAACGATAAGCGGTTTAGACTTGTCAATTCCTTCGATAAGCTCAACTGCGGATTTTCTGATATTTAGGCCTCCTATCGGCCTGATGTCTCTGCGGCCTGCAAGGTAAAAACTGTCCGTTATAAGCAAAACCTCATCTTGCAGAAGAAGTATACCAGCGCCTTTTAAAAAGTTATTGATATTGTCCGTCCCTCCCCTTTCAGGATTGGTTCCGCCAAAGGATATCCGGTCCACATCGTGGTTTCCGGGACAGGCGTAAACCCCTAACGGCGCATTAAAGCGCCGCAACTCCCTGGCTACACCTTCAACGTCCTGTATCGCGTTTATATTATTATCAAAAATATCCCCCGCGATGCATATAATATCCGGTTCTGTCCGATTAGCCGCGTCTACAATATTAGCCAGCCATTTCCGGCCAACTACAGTTCCAATATGCAAATCGGAAATAAGGGCTATTCTTAAAACATCCTGTCCAGGGTTCTTTTTCAGGGTTATTTCGTAATGGGTTGGGCGAATACTTCGGGCAACAAAAGCGCCGTAAATCATGACCAAAACAGTAAGGCCAAGAGCCAATCCCGTAAAAGCTGCGGAAAGGCCCTGCGACAGGGGGGCATGCCTTAAAAGCCGGTAAACAAGCCGTATCAGGTCCAAAACCAGCAGGGCAAAGAAGAAATAAACCAGAGCAGGCAGGGAATTCATGGCCCCCTGACGTAAAGGCCGCAGCCAGCCCAGGCGAAGCAGCATTATTAACACGAAGGAATAACAAAATATAAGGTAAATGGGCCAAAAAACAAGGGCTTTGAGGGAGGGGAAAAAGTACCGAACCAGAGTCAGAAACCTGATACCGGTATAGATATTCATTACCACATAGGCAAACAGGAATAACCCCGAACGAAAAAGCCACATACTCAGGGGAGTTTAACTCCAATAAAAAGGCTTTACAAGGCCGGCTTCCAAAAAATGTAACAAAATATGGTTTGACACAGCTGCTAAATATGAGGTAACATAGACTAAGTTTTCGCTAAAGGAGTCAAAAATGGCTGGTCTTGATCTACCCAAGAGTCCGAATGTATTTCATCCGGAGAAACCAAGCGCCGTGGGTTCACGGAATTCTCTTGCCCAGGAGTACAGGGACCAGCAGGCTGAAGTAAACCAGCTCATGGAAGAGGAAACCAACAAGGTTATCCATCACCTGACCGCAAGACTGCCCAAAGATGTCCTTGAACGCCTGGACGTAATGGGCGGCTTAAAAGAAAAACTGTACAGCTACTTTAACCAGAATTACCAGAACATGTTCAACCGGTACATGGTAACCAGCGAAGATGAAATGGTAAAAAAGGCCAGGAATTTCATAGATAAGGAAGAAACCAAGGTCCTTGCCAGGTATACCCCTAAAGAAATTGCCAATTTATTGGACGAAGTCGGCGGGGCGGATAAATTCAATACCGGCGAAGTTGAAAAATCCCTGGTCAATATGTACGGCCATCTCCAGGGCCATCTTCAGCGGGGCATTAACGATTTGGAAACCCTTACCAACAGTATCCTGCGCCAGAAAATGGACACCGGCGCGTTTGTCCGGGGTGAAAATGCCTATTCAATCGTTAAGTGCGC
Organism: Treponema sp.; assembly: GCA_031256115.1. GTDB lineage: Bacteria > Spirochaetota > Spirochaetia > Treponematales > Breznakiellaceae > WRIV01. Next base: position 353 of record JAIRRF010000118.1, on the reverse strand, counting down.
ATTCAAGGACAACTTCTTTAAACCTAAAAACGTAACAGATGTAAAACTATCCATTAATATTCTGGATTCGGAGCTTATCAGCCCGATATTCCACTATCAGGTAACACAGGATTATCTGGTGAAGGATCTCTTAAGCAAACACATCATCGACGTCATTGACAGGGAACTGGAAAAAATAAAGGACGAGCGGATCGATCAGGGCCTTGAGGAACTATCCGACAGCGAAATCCTGTTTTCCAAAATCGGTAAGGTAGAAAACCACACCGATGACGACATTAACAATGAAAAAGCAAAGCGGTATAAAATTGTTTCCAAAAACATAATAGACAAGCTTCATGAACTCCGGGCGGAAA
>JAIRRF010000067.1 GCA_031256115.1 Treponema sp. | reverse complement strand
CGGCGGCAATAAAAAGGATGTGGTTTGTGTCAACCGGCCCCCATCTGGTAGTAACCGTAGCCCCTTCCACAATGGGAAGTATATCCCGTTGAACCCCTTCCCGGGAAACCGCGGGGCCGCCGCTGTATTCTCCCCGGACGGCAATCTTGTCGATCTCATCAATAAAAACAATTCCCGTCTCTTCTACCCTCTTTCGGGCTTCGTCGCTTACACGATCCCGGTCGATTAGTTTTTCCGTTTCTTAGGCGATTAAAATTTACCTGGCTCGTTTGACACTGACAAGTTTTTTCTTTTCGGGTCCTCCGAAGATGCCCGCAATTCCGGAGAGGTTTTCCAGAATTTCAAAACTGCCGCCCATCATGTCAAAAGCAGGCATTTGAGGGCTCTGGCTTACGGTTACTTCTACGGTACCCTCCTCCAGTTTTCCTTCCCGGAGCCAGGCACGGAATTTTTCCCGGGTATGATCGTATTTCTTTTCACCGTTCCCTGCATCATGCATAACGGGGTCTGATTGATCGTCCGGTTCTTCCGGCAGTTCTTCCTGTTCTTCTTCGTTCTGTTTTTTTATCTGTTGTCCCGGAATTTGTTGAATGGGTATACCCACCTGAATGGCGGTTCCCATGATTCCCGGCCCACTGTCGTTATTGAAAGAAAAAGTTCCCATGGGACGGATCACCGGACCCGAAGGAGGATTTTTTTGATCTTTATTTTTTGTCCGTGGCCTGGGTACCAAAAGATCCAATAGGGCTTCTTCGGCTCGTTTTTCCGCTTCTACGGTTACGGACTGCTGCATCTCCTGTTTTACCATTTGAATACCCGCAGCCATAAGATCCTTGATCATGGATTCCACATCCCGGCCTACATACCCTACTTCCGTATATTTGGTAGCCTCAACCTTAACAAAGGGCGAGTTTGATAATTTAGCCAGGCGGCGGGCAATTTCCGTTTTACCCACTCCGGTGGGGCCGATCATAAGAATATTTTTTGGGGCAATATCCTCCCGTGTTTCCGGGTCCAGTTTGATCCGCCGGATCCGATTACGCAAAGCTACCGCCACTGCCCGTTTTGCTTTTTTCTGACCAATAATGTATTTGTCCAGTTCCAACACAATTTCCCGGGGGCTAAGCCTGTCAAGGTTTTTTTCCATTATGGTTTTAATTCCTCCACCGTAATTTGACTATTGGTATAAATGCAGATATTTCCTGCAATCTCAAGGCTCTGCTTCGCAATTTCCGCCGCAGAAAGGGAGCTGCCTTTTAAAAAAGCCAAAGCCGCTGACAGAGCATAATTTCCGCCGGAACCAATGGCCAGAACATCCTCGGCGGGCTCTATTACATCTCCTGTACCGGAAACCAGCAGAGTTTTGTTTAAATCCGCGGTAAGGAGCATTGCTTCCAGACGCCGCAAAGTTCGATCCGTCCGCCAGTCCTTGGCCAGTTCCACCGCCGATCGGGCCAGGTCTCCCGAATATTCTTTAAGTTTGCCTTCAAAGCGATCAAAGAGGGTAAAGGCATCGGCGGTGGCTCCGGCAAAACCGCAAAGAACCCTGCCGTCCAGCAGCCTCCGGACTTTGCGGGCATTGTTTTTTACAACCGTATCTCCCAGTGTTACCTGGCCGTCTCCGGCCATGGCTACTTCCCCGTCCCTTCTTACCGCAAGAACGGTAGTGGACCGAATCCTTACTTCATTATTCATTAAACATTCTCCGTTTTTTCATGCTCACAGGAAGCAGCGGGCGCATGCGTCCCTTCGGGCCACGAGCGCAAGGAAATTGATTTTAGATCGCCGCTAAAAGCGGCGTGTGCATGAGGGTGGGCTTTCATATATGCCTGCTTAAGACGTTCCATGTCCAGGTGAGTATAGCGTTGGGTGCTGGATATACTTGAGTGTCCCAAGAGTTCCTGTACCATCCGGATATCGCAGCCCGAATTAACCAGATGTGTGGCAAAGCTATGCCGCAGGGCATGGGGATGAATATGTTTTCCCAATCCCGACCGGTCTCCGTATTGGCTAATAATCCACCTGATTCCGGTCACGGACAAGGGCCCTCCCCGGCGGTTGATAAATATCCGGTCCGTAGTTTTTTCAGCTTTTATCCGGGCTGAACGGGCAGGAAGATATTCCCGCAGGGAGCGTCCCGCTTCTTCGGAAAAAAATATAAAACGTTCCTTGTCCCCTTTGCCTCTTACCCGGGCGGAAAGGCAGTTTTTTTCCAATGTGTTAATTGAAAGCAGGGAAAGTTCCGAAATCCGAAGGCCCGCTGAATACATGGCAAGGATTAATGCCTTGTCCCGGATGGGCCAAAGGATCCCTTCTTTATCCGGAAGCTGCGCAAAAGTTGCCATTTCCTGTTCCCAAAGAAAAGACGGCAGAACCCGTTTTGTTTTCAAGTTCCGTAAAACAGAAGAAGGATCGTCCTTTCGTTTTCCTTCACGCATCAACCACCGGTAAAAACCCCGAAGAGAAGAAAGAGCCCGGTTTACGCTTACCGAAGAAATCCCCTCGGCGCCAAGATCCGCAATAAAATGCTGTACAGCTCCGGAATCCGCCGTTTCGGGCAAAAGATCCCGGTTAGCGCAATATGCTGTATAACGTTCAAGGTCTTTACCGTAGGCGTTTAAAGTACGGGCCGACATTCCCCGGACAACCCGGAGATACCGGAGGTACAGTTCAATCGGAGTCACTTTTCTTCTTCCTCCGCACTGTGAAGGTAATCGCAATCCGGGTTAATGCAAGTCTTGTGGCTGCCGTTCCGTTTGTCATACTTTTCCACCAAAAATTGTCCGCATTTCGGACAATCCATGGAAATGGGTTTGTAATGAGAAAGAAAATCGCAATCCGGATAATTGGTGCAGCCGTAAAATTCTTTGCCTCTTCCTTTGGTTTTACGGGCTACAACATCTCCTCCGCATTTCGGACACACCGCCAGGGGAACAGAGCGGGTTGTTTTACAATCCGGAAAACCCGAACAGGCCAGAAAAAATCCAAAACGCCCAAGTTTTTTTATCAGAGGTTTACCGCATTTTTCGCAAGTGTAATCGGTTTTTTCATCCAGCAATCCCCGATAGGATTCCAGAGTTTTTCCAATTTCATCCACTTGCTCCTTAAAGGGATGCCAGAATTCTCTTATCATGTCCGGCCAACGGATAAGGTTTTCTTCTACCTGGTCAAGCTTTAATTCCATAGAAGCGGTAAAAGCGGAATTCACCACATGGGGAAAGTATTCGGTCAGGATGTCGCTGATCATCCGTCCCAACAAGGTAGGTACCAGCTGTTTATTTGATCTGGTTACATAATAACGGTCCAAAAGAACAGAAATGATGGGGGCGTAGGTTGACGGTCTTCCAATACCCTTTTCCTCCAGGATCTTAACAATGGAAGCATCCGTATACCGGGGCGGCCCCTGGGTAAAATGCTGCTCAGGATAAAATTTTTCAGCCTCCAGTTCATCTCCTTTTTTTAAGGACGGTAAAGAATCGCCTTTTTCTTCTTTGGAAGCAAGAAGTTTCATTACCTTATAAAAACCTTTTTCAATGATCTTTGTTCCGGAGATACGGAATACTCCTTTATCATTTTCAATGGAAATGTCGATGCTTATTGTTTTTGTTTTGGCATTTTTCATCTGGCAGGCTGTAAAACGTTCCCAGATAATGGAATAAAGCCGGAATTGATCCCTGGTAAGGGAATCCTTAATCGAATCCGGGGTATAATTGATATAGGTAGGCCTGATTGCTTCATGGGCATCCTGAGCTTTATTATCTGTCGAATACACTATTGCCTCCGGGGGAAGATCCTTTGGATAGTTCCTGCCAATCCAGTCCCGCACTTCGTCCAGAGCAAGCCGGGAAATCCGCACCGAATCGGTACGCATATAGGTAATAAGCCCGATCCGGCCGGAACCGATATTTACCCCTTCGTACAACTGCTGAGCAATCTGCATGGTTTTTCTGCTGGTAAAGCCCAGCCTGTTTGCCGCTGCCTGCTGAAGCTGAGATGTAGTAAATGGCGGCTTTGGACGGAGGGTTTTCTCTGTTTCCCGGATTTCTGCCACCCTAAAAACCGAATTTTTTAGTTCATCGATTAAACTGCGGACTTCGTTTTCATTTTTAAGTTCCGGCTTTTTTCCCTGCCATAATGCAAGCTGTGCGGTAAATGTCCCCTGCCGGGCATTCATAAAATCCGCTTCCAAGGTCCAGTATTCTTCGGGGATAAAGGATTCCACTTCTTTTTCCCGTTCACAAATAAGTCTTAGGGCCACCGATTGAACCCGCCCGGCGGAAAGGCCGTTCTTTACCTTTTTCCAGAGCAAGGGAGAAAGATTGTAGCCCACCAGGCGATCCAAAACCCGCCGGGCTTTTTGGGCATTCACTTTGGATTCGTCAATGACGGAGGGATTGTCAACAGCATCCTTGATTGCCTGCGGGGTAATTTCGTTAAAACTAATCCGCTTAACGGGAACCTTTTCCGTTTTTGCAATGATAGCGTTTCTAAGATGCCAGGCAATGGCTTCCCCTTCCCGGTCATTATCACTGGCCAGCAGTACCTTTTCCGATTTTTTTGCATCTCCCTGGAGTTCTTTCAGAAGTTTTGCCCTTCCCCGGACAGTGATGTACTCCGGTTCAAAATCATGTTCCACATCTACCGCTGTCCGGGATTTGGGAAGATCAATTAAATGCCCCATAGATGCCTTTACGGTATATGAGGGGCCCAAATATTTTTCAATCGTTTTTGCTTTGGCGGGTGATTCTACAATAACCAGAATCTGTTTGCCCGCAGATTTTGCTTTCATTACCATACCCCTAAAGATCCAGTTCCCGTTTCAGGGAAGCGGCAAGCAAAGCGCCGCTTTTTCCCGGATTATCCGAAACGTCACGGCATAAACTTCCGCCGTTTCGCCTGCTTTCTTCCTCCCAATCCGGCAGTTCCGCCGGATCCAGCCCCCAGTCGGCAAATACATCCGCAGCATGGGAAATTACAGGGCATCCTTCGTCTGCCAGCCGTCTGGATCCTGCCCCAAGGGGAGAAGAAATGCCGGAGGAGGCAACATAAAGATCCCTTCCCTGTTCCAGGGCAAAACGGCCGGTGTGGAGAGCGCCTGAAGCGGCCGGAGCTTCAATAATTACCGTAGCCCTGGCCATACCGGAGATAATCCTGTTTCGCTGAGGGAAATACCATTTCCTTGGGGTGGTGCCAAGCTCATATTCGCTTAAAAGGGATCCCCCTGTTTTTAGTATTCGCCGGGCCAGATCCCGGTTTACAGCAGGATATATCTCGTCTACCGAAGAACCCAGCACCGCCGCAGTGCAGCCCCTGCCTTCCAAACAGCCCCGATGGGCCAATGAATCGATTCCCAGGGCAAGACCGGATATTACCGTTATACCCGCCCGGGCAAATTCCCTGCCCAAAGCGATGGCCTGCATGGAAGCGGCGGCGCTGGGATGCCTGGTACCAACCAGGGCCACGGCAGCTTTTTCCGGATCCGGTAAACGGCCCCGGCAATAAAGAAATGCGGGAGGATCAAAAATCTCCCTGAGCAGCGGCGGATAAAGGGGGGAATCCTTTTCTACCCTGTAAATTCCCAATTGCTTTTCCCTATCGATACCACTCATCCATTACCTGCTGTCTGTTTAATTCCGCCTGCATTTTGACATCCTTGTTTTTTGTCAAACTGATGATCCTGTCGTAGATATTTACCGCCCCTTCAAAATCTTCTGTCATATACCGGGCGGCAGCAAGAACAAACATCCCGTCCGTATCACGGGTATTAATATCCAGATAAAGTTCCATATGGGGAATTGCTTCTTCCGGACGATTAAGGGCATATATATAAAGCACCCCCAAACCGTAAAGGGCTTTGGCGTAACGGTCGTATAAATCCAGGGCCCGAAGATATGCCGCTTCGGCAAGGCGGTAATGCTCTTCTTGTTCCCTGGGAGAAAAGTATTCCGAGCGGGCAAGATTTCCTGCGGACACGCCAATAAGATAATGAATAGACTCGTCATCCGGATAATACCGGACGGCATTTTCCAGGGCTTTTAAGGCTTCTCCGTATTGAGGCTGCCGTCCGTCCATCAGGCGGGAACCCAGGATCTTCCAGTATACTCCTGTTTTAACGGTATCCTTAATATGTTCTTCCAATTTTTTTTCATATAAAGAAATGGCCCGGCGCAGATCCTCAATAGTTTGGGGAGGAGTACCCCTGGGGCTTAAAGCGGCAATTTGAGCCGCCAAAGAATTCCGGTTGATAATTTTTTTTGCCGCATAGATTCCTATAATGGCTGCCGTGAGGATTATAAAAACTATAATTACTTTTGGTAATTCTTTTTTTGCCATTTAAACCCCCAATACTGGCAAATATTGACGGTGATTTTCCCTTAGAAGGGAAACGTCCACATGGGTGTAGATCTGGGTAGTAGTAAGATCAGCATGGCCCAATAACTCCTGAACCTGCCGTAAATCCGCGCCTCCCGCCAATAGTTCGGTGGCAAAACTATGCCGCAGAGTATGAAGTTTGGAACCGGTTCCGGTAATTATTGCCAGAAGGGAGTAATTTTTCCAGATTCCCTTTCGGGAAAGCCGTTTCCCGCTGCGCCCCAAAAAAAGAGCCCTTGGAAACCGGTGGCCGGCCAACAGGGGACGAATTTCATTCAAATAACGTTTTAACCATTTTGACGCTTCGTCCCCAAAGA
>JAIRRF010000011.1 GCA_031256115.1 Treponema sp. | reverse complement strand
TATTGTTCCGGTTTCATTTGATTTATTTTCCAGGACCCGGTAAATTTTTTTTAATTCCTCTACCAGGGCAGTTTTTGTATGCATCCGTCCGGCAGTATCTACAATGATCAGATCCCCTCCGCCGACCCCGGCCCCAGCCATAGATGTTTCCACTGCATCATAAACCACGGCTGCCGGATCCCCCCCCTGCTGGTGGGCTACGACCCGGACTTTTATTTTTTCTCCGTGGATCTTTAACTGATCGATTGCCCCGGCCCTGAATGTATCCGCAGCGGCCAGGATGGGCTTTTTCCCCATGGATTTATATCGCGATGCAAGTTTGGCGGCAGTTGTGGTTTTTCCTGTGCCGTTTACTCCCAAAAGGAGAATTACCGTAATTGTTTCCGGTATATTTTCTACCTGTCTGTCCGGGCATATTTCCAGGAGCCCGTCAGTTAGAAGTTGAATTAATTGTTCCTTAATATGGGCAGGTTCATTTATTCCGGCCTTTTTAACTATATGTTCCAGACGTTCAACTATCTTCATAGCCGGAGCTGCTCCAAAGTCCCCTTCTATTAAGAGATCCCCAAGTTTATCAAAAAAATCCTCCGGCAGACCGGCATTAGAACTAAAAAAATTTTTTATCCTGGCGGCAAAATTCATTATACAAGCCTTTATTCCCAGAGGGGTATCGATTCTTTGCTTGCCGTATGGACATAGATACCCATTCGTACCAGTGATTCTGCAAGAAAAAACCCCGCTGTTGCCCAGGCGCCAATAGCAACATAGTAAGCCTTCTGTGCAGTTGGAAAAAGATCCTGGCTTCCCGTAGTATAAACCGCTGAGGTGTAGGTAATGTTATAGAGCTGAAAAACACCGTTAAGCAAAAAAGCCATAGGAAGAGTAACCCAAAAACGTCCGTAGGCGCCGTAGAATTTCTTTCGTTTTTCTTCAACAGGCTTGTCTGAGCTGCCGGGAAGTTTCCTGGGTTCGAGGGTGATGATGCGAATTTTGTCTCCTGATTCGCCCTTCACAATCACTTCTCCGGTTAAGCCGTCTTCGGTTTCCATCCGGATATACCGGTATTGCCCTACCGGCACCTGGACCGGAAAAAATCCCGGTACGAATTCTTTTTTTGCTGTTTCCTCATGTTTTTCTTCCGCCGGGATTTCTCCTTCTGCTGTTTCTATTGCGTCTTTATCGTTTATTTCGCCGTTTATATTTTCTCCAGAAACTTCTGATTCCTCTTCCGTTATTTCGGTTTCCGATTCATCGGAATTTTCTTCCAGGCGAAGAGCGCCCAAATAAATTGAATTGCCCGGTTTAGCAAGGGTAATGTGAAGGGTTTCCATGGTAAGGGGCTTTAGTACAAAAGCCATCTCTTCGGTTTCTCCCCCGAATAACTCAATTTCTTTTGTTACACTTTGATGATCATCGGCGGTTGCCCTGACGAATGCCGGGCCTGGGGGCAGCTCCAGCGGTTCTCCGCTTTTTACAGGCATACCGTTCAGCTCCAGGCGGGTATGGACAGGATCGGCATTTAGAACAAGGAGGGCAAGCTGAGAATTGGCCAGGGCAGTTAAAAAACGGCGTTTAATCTGACTTGCCGCGGCATTTAAGTCATCGGGAGAAAAAATAGTGATATCGTTATATACAAAGGAAGCGCCTCTGGCATATATATGAAACTCCCCATAAACTCTTCCATATAAAAGCCTGAATTTTCCTTCCAAATACGCGTCAGAATTATGGGTCTTTAAAAATGCTTCTTCCCCTCCTTTCTTTGGAGCCAAAGGAAAAGTTCCGAAAGCCCCGGAATTAATGGTGTTGATTTTAAACAGGGGCTTTTCTTCAATTATGGGTTTTTCTTCCTCCGCTTTTTTAAAAGCCGCTTCCAATTCCTTCAGTTCTTTGTTTATTCGTTTTAGTTCTTTTTTGTATTTCCATTTCGGTGAACCCTGATACAACTGAGCATCCCGTTCTTCCCGTTTTGCCGCCAGTTTAGCCGCCGCCTGGTACATTGCCGCTATTCTGGCCAGTTCCTCATACCGGGTTAATTCCTCATCGCCGCGAAGCCGGTGATGAATTTGATTCAGATCCAAAGCCAGTTCCCGCTGAAGAACAGAACCCAGGGCCTGCTGGCCCGGAGGAAGGGCGGAAACATCAAAGGCGGTTATGCAAAGAGTAAATTCGATATTTTGAGGCTCCCTTTTTTCTTCTTCTTTTTTCCCCAGGGCAAAAAGGGGAAGGGTGCAAAACAATAAAAAGAAAAACGGCAAAAGTTTATTCCGCTTTATCCGGCGCATAATTTTAAGTATTCCTCAATAAACATATCAATGTCACCGTCCATAACGGCCTGGATGTTGCCTGCTTCCGCCTTGGTCCGGTAATCCTTAACCATTGTATAGGGTTGGAACACATAGGACCTGATCTGGTTTCCCCAGGAGATGTCTTTTTTTTCCTGGGCAAAGCGGGAGTTTTCTTTTTCTTTTTCCTGGCGGTAATGTTCATAGAGCCGAGCTCGGAGTATACTCATAGCGGAGGCCCGGTTCATGGTCTGGCTCCGCTCGCTCTGGCAGGCCACAACAATTCCCGTAGGTAGGTGGGTAAAACGGACGGCGCTGTCGGTTTTGTTTACATGCTGGCCCCCGGCGCCCCCCGAACGGTAGGTGTCCACCCGTAAATCTTCGGGTTTTACTTCAACTTCAATGGAATCATCCAGAATGGGAAAGGCATAGACCGAAGCAAAAGAAGTATGCCGCCGGGCATTGGAATCGAAGGGAGAAATCCTTACCAGCCGGTGAACTCCGGACTCGCCCTTAAGCCGACCATAGGAATAATCCCCTTCGATCCTGCAAGTGACGGATTTTATTCCCCCTTCGGCTTCCAGTAAGTCTACTTCTTCCACCAAAAAGCCCCGGCGTTCCGCCCAGCGGAGGTACATGCGGTACAACATTTGGGACCAATCACAGGCCTCGGTACCCCCCGCTCCGGAGTGGATGGTAAGGAAACAACCGTTCCTGTCCACTTCTCCGGACATAAGCACCAGAAGGTTTTGCTTTTCAAACCGGGTCAAAAGCGTTTTAAGGGTCTCTTCTATTTCGGGGCTTTGGGTCTCGTCCTCCGCTTCCTGGGCCAATTCCAGGAACGCCGCCAGATCTTCCGCTTCGGTTTTTAAAAATTTCCAGGGCTCATAGCGGTTTTTAAGGGCCTTAAGTTCCCCCATAAGTCTTTCCGCCTTTGACGGATCGTTCCAAAATTCAGGTTTCCCTGATTCAATTTCTAAATATAGAATCTGCTCTTTTATTGTTATTCCCGAACTTTTTTGGGGCTGCTCAAAGACGCCTCCAGGTATCAAGAATTTTTGCGGAAAGTTCCTGAATTGGGCTTCCCAGTTCGGTCAACAGCATTGATTTTCCTGCCTTTCTTTAATTATGTAAAAAAAAATAATAATTTCAACTGTTTTAATGCAAGCAAAAACAATCTCTTTGCCTTATGGTATACTGAACAGGAGGAAAAATCTGTGACAGCAACCGAAGCACTGACTTTTGAAAAGGTCTGGGTTATGTTCCAGGAAACCGATCGGAAGTTTCGGAAAACTGATCGGAAGTTTCGGGAAACAGCCCGGAGGATCGGAGAACTGGGCAATCGTTTTGGCGAATTGGCAGAACACTTGGTAGCTCCCAGCATTAATAAAAAATTCAGGGAATTAAACTTTACTTTTGAACAAGTCTCACAAAACGTTAAA
>JAIRRF010000310.1 GCA_031256115.1 Treponema sp. | reverse complement strand
CCTTTGTAAATCTTCGGGAGTGTGATTGGTAGCAATATAGTATTCCACTGTGGGGAAAAAAGCATCCTCATACAATTGTTCAAATTCCGGCACTGTCCTAAGGATAGTTCCTGAGCTTTTGAGCGCTGCATAACATTGAATGCCGCCTACGGTATTCATAAGGCTGTTTTCATCAAATTTGACAGAAACCTGGTAAACCGGCATTCCGCCGTCAACTGATTCCATTAATTCCTGGATGTCTGCCGCTGAAAGGCTGCTTCCTGCCGAAGCAGCAGGGGACGGTGGGGGAGGAGCAGGCTTTGGTGCTGCAGGCGCCGGAGCTGCGGGCTTGGGAGCAGCTTTCTCGCCCCCTTTTCCGGGGAGCAATGCCTTCAGGCGTCCGGCGATTTCGGAAGTATCATCTTCATAAACGGAGCCGTTCATCCGCTGTTCAAGCATTACCTTGATTATGTCAATGGCGGCCAAAAGAATATCAACCACATCCTCGTTTACTCCGACCTGATCCGACCGGATGGCATCAAATACATCTTCTACAATGTGGGTAAACTTGGACAGTTCCATCATCTCGACTGTGGCCGACCCGCCCTTCAGGGTATGGGCAGCCCTAAAGATTTCATCTACCGCATCCTTGTTAATTCCTTCGTTTTCAAGAACCAGTACATTCTGTTCCAGGGTATCAACCTGCATTTGGGCTTCGGCAAAAAAATCTTTTAATAATTCTTCATTATTGGGGTCAAGATAATCGCTCATAGTATAATGTTTATATACAATTTCATTTACGTCAAGTCTCTTTTACATCATTTGTTGGGTAATGTTAAGTTGGGCATAATGTCTTTAAAGCCGCTTCTTTCTTCTCTATAAAAAGCTGTATATTTTTCCCGAAAAGGTTATTTCCCTCTGTGTCAATAGAAACGATCAGGGGGCCAAAATTTTTTACTTTCAAGACCCACATTGCTTCGCCCATGCCCAAATCAAGCCAGTAAACAGCCGCTACTCTTTCTACCAGTGTTGCAGCCAGTACAGCACAGCCGCCGGGAAAAACCGTGTGTACCGCCCCCAACCGACGGCAGGCTTTGGCGGTTTTGGAACCCATCCCTCCTTTGCCCACGATAAGCCTGGCCCCGGTTTCTTCCAGGAATTCCTCCTGGCAGCTTTCCATCCTCATGCTGGTTGTGGGGCCTATGGAAACCATTTCCCAGCCGTTTTCCGGATTCGGCAATTTACGCACTATAGGCCCTGCGTGGAAAACCCCCAGATTCCTCAGATCCACCGGTGAAGCACAACCTAACGAAATTACCCGTCTATAGACCTCATCTCTGCCGGTTACCAGTGTACCGGTCAGGTATACTAGGTCTCCAATACGAAGTTCCAATAAATCCGCAGCTTTTAGAGGTGTGGAAAAGTGTTTTTCGATCATAATAGGCCCTGCTTATGGGAAAGGACTTCGCAGCTTAAATCGGGGTTAATTTCTGTCAGGGAACACCGGTGAGCCCAGCATCCGGTGGAAAGGGCGGCGGCGAGTGCTGCGGTATGGCGGCCTGCCTGTTCAATATGTACTGCCATGACCGAGCTATTTCCCAAAAAGCCTCCGGGTCCCATGCCGATTCTGTTCAAGGCCGCCAGAAGCTGTTCTTCCAGTAATGCAGCCTTGGGATTGCTATTCCGGGTTCCAATAGGGCGGAGCAGGGCTTTTTTGGAAAGTTTTGCCGCCGCATCGGCCTGGCCGGCAAAACCTATTCCTACCAGAAGAGGAGGGCAGGCATTGACACAAAAATTGACAATTTTGTCAAATATTGCCTTATAGGCTTCTTCATACCCATGCAAAGGCATAAAAACCTGGGCAAAACCAGGCAGGCTGCAACCCCCGCCGGCCAGGTAAACAGAAAGGCGGATTTTATCCGAACCGGGAACAAGTTCCCAATCAATCCAGGGAATCCGGGTTCCCGTATTGTTACCGGTATTCTTTTCTTCAAAACATTCCACCACATTGGGACGCAGGGGAACGGAAACATCAGCCCTAAGCACCGCTTCCCGAAGGCAGTTTTCCAATTCCGCCAACCAGGGAAAGGCCGTTCCTGCCTGGATAAAAAACTGGATTATTCCTGTATCCTGACAGCAAGGTCTGCCCAGCTTTTCTGCCATTTCCAGATTTGTAAACATGGCCTTGTAAATTTGACTACCTGGATTATCTTCCCAATCCTTAAAACCGGTGCTTTCTATAGCCTGCAATTCTTTAAGCCGGACTAACACATCATCGCTTAAACGTTTGGCAGTTAAGTCGAGAATACGAACCAGCAGGGTAATAAGACGTTCTATTGTGGTTTCTGCCATAACATCAGTTATACTGTAGCATAGAATGTGTTCAATTAAAAAACTTTTTGAACTTATCCGTTCCGCCCGGTACTGCATTGCCTTTACCGGCGCAGGGGTAAGTACCCTGTCGGGGATTCCCGATTTCCGCGGTGCTTATCCCGATGAACTGCTGCGCCGGTTTTCACCTGAAGTGCTGGACCTATATCTGGCAGGACTGGAAGAACTGATACCGGAAAATATAGATCAGGGTCTGCTTTTACCGGAGAAAGTGTTTGATCCGGTCCGCTTTGAGGAGAATCCTGTCTTTTTTTACCAGGCCGCCGGATCCTTGATATACCAAAAAATCGGAGCGGCATTACCTTCTATTGTTCACCGGGTTTTGGCGGAAATGGAAAAACAAGGGCTCCTAAAAGCAGTGCTAACTCAAAATATAGACATGCTCCATCAAAAAGCGGGAAGCCGACGGGTAATTGAAATCCACGGATCACCGGCGATCCATTATTGCCTTCGTTGTCCGGGGATCCGTCTTGGCTATGAGGAGGCCGCCAACCTTGTCGGAGCGGGAAATATGCCCCGGTGTCCCCATTGCAATAGAGTGTTAAAACCGGGCATTACTTTTTACGGCGAAATGCTCCCCCTGGAAAACCGCCGGAAAGCTGAGGAGGAAGCCCAGTCAGCGGATTTAATGCTGGTATTGGGAACCAGCCTAACCGTAAGCCCCGCGGCAGAACTTCCACGGACCGTTTTGCGCCGGGGCGGGCGAATTGTTATAATAAACAGGCAAAATACCGTTCTGGACGAAAATGCGTCCTTCCGTTTTCAGGAACTTGAGGAAACCTTTACAGAACTGGAAGCTATGCTTAATTGAATTTGATACTATTATTAGCTTATATTAATCGTCCTCGATCGCATCCAAATCATCCATAGTAAATACTATCCGGGCATTGTTTGTTAAGGTTAAATTCCATTTTTTATAACAGTCCTCATCTTCGTCTACCAACATAATATCGTATTTATTTTCTTGATTTAAAGGCTGAGGAAGCCGGTAGGTAATGGTTTGACCATCTTCAAGGATTTCCTCCCCCAGAAGCTCTTCTCCCCAGACGTCGGAACTTGCGGGGCTTACAAATAATCCATATATAGGATATCCCGTATTATTGACAATTCGGATAGTCGGCAGGTTTTGGGCTGAAAGGGCAAGAGTTCCAAGGACCAAAAAAATGCCCGCCAGCAGTATTTTTTTCATAATATCTCCTATAATAAATATAATACTCTATTCTATAATATATGAAAAGTATTTCGGTTACATAGTAAGGAGAAAGAATATGAAATTGATTTTTTTAGGACCCCCCGGAGCCGGGAAAGGCACCCTGGCCGCCAAGGCAGTAGAGATGATGAAGGTTCCCCACATCAGTACGGGGAATATTTTCCGTGCCGCCATTGCCGCCCAATCGCCTTTGGGCATTAAGGTAAAAGAAATTCTGGATTCGGGCAGACTGGTAGATGACGAGACAACCATCGGCTTGGTAAAGGAACGGCTTGCCGAAGAAGATACCCAACAGGGCTATATCTTGGATGGTTTTCCCCGGACCATAGCCCAGGCGGAAGCTTTGGCAGGTTTTTCCGTTGTAGACAGGGTAGTGAATTTCGATATCCCCGATACAAGCGTGGTAGAACGCCTGGGAGGCCGCCGTACCTGCCGGGCCTGCGGGACGAATTTTCATATCCTCTTCGGTAAGCCTAAAAAGGAAGGCATCTGCGACCACTGCGGCGGAGAACTCTATACCCGTGATGATGACCGGGAAGAGGCGATTAAAAAACGCCTGGAAGTATACCGGGAACAAACCGCTCCACTTATTGACTATTACCGGAAAAAAGGCATTTTAGAGGATGTGGACGCCAAACCTGCAGTAGAAACAGTGGTGGATAATTTTAAAAAGTGTCTGGAAGTATAGGACTGTATATTATCCCCCGATTCCGGACATTCCGTCGGGGTGTTGACCTTTAGCCGGATGAGTACCATAAACCTCGGATAAGTTATGGAACCGGGGCTTTTTTGCCGCTGCTTCCGTAATTACCTGCGCAAGTTCCCTGTCAGAAGCGCCGGCACGAAGGGGCTTCCTTAGGTCCAGACCCAGTTCATCCGAGAGGCAAAGTTTTAAAAATCCTTCGGAGCTAAGACGAAGCCGGTTACAACTTTCACAGAAGCCGTGGCTGACGGCATTAATAAAGCCAATCTTTCCGGCAAAACCGGGAAGGGAATAATAAACCGCAGGCCCGCTGCCGCCAAGGCCGTAAAAGGGCGTAAGAGTTCCGTAGGCATTTCGCAAAAGCAAGACAACTTCGCTGCCGGGAACTGGTTTCAGTTCTGCAGCGGAACCCAAAGGCATAAGTTCGATAAAACGAACAACAATGTTTTTATCCTTTGCCAAAGCAGCCAGGGGGAGGATCTCTTCTTCGTTGTAGGAATGGACAGGCACGCAATTGATTTTTACTACAATGCCTTTCTCCAGCAGGCGATCCATAAACATGAGTATATTCACGGGACTAATACTGTCCTGGCGGGTTATTCGTCTAAAACTTTCCGGATTAATGGCATCCAGGCTAATGTTAATCCCATCCGGCAAGGAGTCAGAGCCCAAAGTTTCAGCCTCATCAAGGTAGTTCCCCAAAAGAAAGCCGTTAGTGGTCAAAGTAACTTTTTCAATTCCCTCAAGGGCCTTTAATTTTTTAATAAATGCAGAAAGCCCCCGGCGTACCAGAGGTTCGCCGCCGGTAACTCTTATTTTTCGTATCCCAAGTTCCGCCATGATTTGACATATCCGCAAAGTTTCCTCGAACCTAAGCATGGTTTCATGGGTTTTCCACTCTACCCCCTCGGGGGGCATACAATAGATGCAGCGGAGATTGCAGCGATCCGTTACGGAGACCCTAAGATAATCCAGGGTTCTGCCATAGGAGTCTATTAACAAGACCTATCCTTTTTCATTAATAAAATGACCGCTCTTGCCTCCGGTCTTTTCGCAGAGCCGTATATTGCCGATAACCATGGTTTTGTCCAGGGCTTTACACATATCGTAAATGGTAAGCAGCGCCACAGATACTCCGGTAAGGGCTTCCATTTCGGCCCCGGTCTTTCCGGAAAGTTTAACCGCACAGGAAGCTTCTATTTCATTCTTTGTTTGCTTTTGATCGAAGGAAAAATCAACGGTACACTGGTCGAAATTAAGGGGATGGCAAAGGGGAATAAGAGCGGCGCAGTTCTTGGCTGCCATAATTCCCGCAATGCGGGCAACACCCAGAACATCTCCTTTTTTGGTACTGCCGCCCAAAACAGCCTTCATGGCTTCCGCGCTCATGGAAATACTCCCTTTTGCGAGGGCGCTGCGGGAACTTGTCTTTTTTTCCGAGACATCCACCATAATCGCATTGCCCCGGGAATCAAAATGAGTAAAATCCTTTTTCAAAATATACTCCATTAATTAATTTAATTGACTATAGATCTCCCAATACAGTAATCCTGTCTCCAATCCGGATTATGCCGCTTTTTATAACCATTGCAAAAAGATTAAGGCCTGCCAGAGAGCAGAGTTTTCCCGCTTCATAAAGGGTACATTCTTCATGGCAGTGTTTCGTTTCCCCGGTGACTTCCAAAACCGCTTCTCCAACTAAAAGACGCGTCCCGGTTGTCAAAATATTGGCGGTAAAACCTGTTATGGCAATGTTTTCTTTATACCGGGAAAAACATAGGCCCTGTTCTATGCTGCCTCTTAAATGCTTCCGGATTTCTGTAAAAAGAAGGGCAATCTGCCTCTTACCCCCTTTGGCGTGGAAATCCCCTTCTATGCCCAGATTTTCAACAAGACGGGCTTCTGCCATTTCTGTCCCCGCTTCGCCTTTTGCTGTAAAAACCTGTATTTTGTTTACAATCCCATTTGTCATAAATAATTACCTATACTATACCAAGTTCCCTTAAATAAGCTACACTGTATCCATGCTTGGCAGCTCCGGCGAGCCCGCACAAATCGGTAAAATAATCCCCATTGCGATAGAAGACGAGGTTAAGGCCGATTACCTTACCTATGCCATGTCCGTTATTGTAGCCAGAGCGCTGCCGGATGTAAGGGACGGCCTTAAACCGGTACATCGCAGGCTCCTTTATTCCATGGATGAACTGGGGCTGCGGCCCAATGCGGCAACCAAGAAAAGCGCCCGCATTGTCGGCGATACCATGGGTAAATACCATCCTCACGGGGATTTTGCCCTGTACGATGCCCTGGTCCGGATGGCCCAGGACTTTTCCCTCCGCTATCCCCTGGTACAGGGCCAGGGCAATTTTGGTTCTGTGGACGGCGACCCCGCTGCGGCCATGCGTTATACCGAGGCAAAGCTTTCCAGGCTTGGGGACGAGATGCTTGCGGACCTGGGCAAGGAAACGGTAGACTTTACATCCAACTTTGATGAGTCCCTTTCTGAACCGGCGGTGCTTCCTGCGGCGGCGCCGAACCTTTTGGTTAACGGTTCCAGCGGTATTGCCGTCGGCATGGCTACCAACATGGCTCCCCACAACCTTGTCGAAGTCTGCAATGCGGTCTCTGTTTACATTGACAATCCGGACATAACGGTAGATGCCCTGGCCTGCCAGGTACAGGGGCCGGATTTTCCTACTGGGGGAATTATCTTTGGCCGCCAGGGAATCCAGGATGCCTTCCGGACAGGCCGGGGTAAGATTCTTATCCGGGGTAAATTTTCCGTTGAAACAAGTAAAAACGGCAAAGAACTTATCGTTTTTACCGAAATTCCCTACGGGGTTAACAAAAAGCTGCTCCTGGAACGGATTGGCGTTTTGGTAAGGGATAAAACGATCGACGGTATCGCCGGCTTTAACGATGAATCTGACCGGGAAGGGATGCGTATTGTTATAGAATTAAAGCGGGGGGCAATCCTTAAAGTTGTATTAAATCAACTCTTTTCCAACACTGCCCTCCAGACCAGCTTTGGGATCATTAACCTGGCCCTGGTAAACGGCAGGCCCAAATGCCTTAACCTAAAAGAACTTATCCGGTACTTTGTGGAACACCGGGTAGATGTTGTCACCCGCCGTACCCGTTATGAGCTCCGCAAGGCGGAAGAACGGGCGCACATTCTGGAAGGGCTTGTGATCGCCCTTGCGAATATCGACGAAGTTGTGGCTGTCATCAAGGCAAGCCGGGACATCGCCGCCGCCAAAGATAAATTGCAGCATCGTTTTGCCCTTACGGAAATCCAGGCCCAGGCTATTGTGGATATGCGGTTGGGCCGTCTTACAAGCCTGGAAATAGAAAAGATTGAGCAGGAACTGGCGGAGCTGAAACGTCAAATTGAATACTATAAGTCCCTTCTGGAAGACCAGCAAAAACTCCTGGGAGTAATCAAGGAAGAAATCCGGATTATCGCGGAAAAATACGGCGATAAGCGCCGTACTGAAATTGTCGCCGGGGAAGTAGAAAATATTAACATCGAAGACTTGATTAAAAAAGAAGAAATGATGATCCTAATCTCCAATCTGGGATATGTAAAGCGGGTTCCTGTTTCGTCCTACCGGAACCAGAGCAGGGGCGGCAAGGGCATGCAAAGCGCCAAATTGGCGGAAGATGATTTTGTGGAGCAGATATTTGTGGCTTCTACCCACGAGTACATCTTTTTTATATCCAGCGCGGGCAAAGCCTACTGGATGAAGGTCCATGAACTGCCGGAAGGAAGCCGTACTTCCAAGGGCGCCCATATTAAAACCCTCCTTACCGTTTCGCCCAACGAAGAAATTACCGCCATTGTTTCCCTCAAGGATTTTGCGAATGACACAGATAACCGGCAGTTCCTGTTTATGGGTACTGCCCGGGGTGTGGTAAAAAAAGTTGCCGCCGCTGAATTCAGCAATGCCAAAACCAGGGGTATTATCGCCATTAACCTGGACGAAGGAGACCGGCTGGTCAGCGCACTTCTTACCGGCGGCAATGACGAAGTGGTATTAATCTCCAGAAAGGGCCGGGCGCTGCGGACCCATGAAGATCAGATCCGTCCCATGGGCCGTGCATCCAGGGGAGTAACCGGAGTAAAACTTTCCGGCGGAGACGAACTAACGGGCCTGCTTCTGGTTAAACCGGAAGAAAAAATGCTTATTGTCTCCGAATGCGGCTTCGGCAAACGGGTAAATTTTACCGAATTCACCGCCCATGGCCGGGGTACCGGAGGCCAGCGGATTTACACGGTTACCGAAAAAACCGGAGAAATCGCAGGCTGTGTTAATGTAATGGACAATGAAGAGATCATGTGTATTACCAGCCAGGGTAAATCGATCAAGCTAAAGGTTTCTGCAATCGGCGTAATGGGCCGCAGCGCCCAGGGGGTTCGCATTGTTACCATCGACAAGCCCGACTTTGTAATCGGCATGGATCGAATTATCAAGGAAGATGATGCCGGTTCAGACGAAAACAGTGAATTTAGCCCTTAAATTAAAATAAATTTAAGTTTTTTTATTCCCGATTAAAGCGCCATGCATAGTTATGCCTTCTTATGATCCGGAGGCTACTATGAAAAAACTTATTATTACCGTAATGGCGGCTTTGCTTATTATGTCCTGTTCAACCGGAGCAGGCTTAACAGGGTCAAGCGCTGCTCCTCCGGAGTTTTATGGCTGTAAGACTTTGGCTGAGGGGGAAGTGGATTTCATTTTTTCCCGTGAGGTAAATGTTTCATCCATTTACTTTGACCCGCCCATGGAAGCGGAAATCCTAAGTCAGGGAGAAACAGTCAAGGTAAGCTTTAAGGCTGCCCTGCCGGGGGGAAGCAAAATAACAACGGACATTTTGGTAGAGGACACGAACAAAAATACACTAAATGTCCTTGTTAGTTTTCGCACCAGAAACGACCGTGTTCCGGATTTAGTGATCAATGAAATCCGGACCGCTTACAGCAAGCCAAGGGTGGAATTTGTGGAATTTAAGGCCCTAAGCGCCGGAAACCTGGGGGCGTTGCGGCTTTTTGCGGCATATGCAAGGGAGGAACCGATTTATGAATTTCCACCGGTGGAAGTAAAAAAGGGAGAATATATTGTGGTTCATACCAGAAGCATCGAAGACGGATTAGTTGATGAACTTGGAACTAATTTGGCAGCATCAAAAGGGACCGATGCGCTGATCACAGCCAGGGATCTTTGGATTCCTGGCTCCACAAAGCTGCTTCACGATACTAATGCTATTTATATCATGGATCAGGATGACAAGATCATAGACGGGGTACTGCTTTTTTCCGGCAATTACAAGTGGAAAGATTCCGTAGCGGCGGCGGCAAGGGAAATGGCCAGACAGGGGGTTTGGTCCGGTTCAGAACCCGAAGATGCAGTAAAAGCAGACGGTAATACTGCCACAAGGACAATAAACCGGATTGAAACCAGGAAAAATTCCTTTAGCGCTGCCGATTGGTATATAACCGTTACCAGCGGCGCCACACCGGGAAAAGCCAATAATCCAAACCGCTATGTCAGGTAGATATTTATGGATCAAAGGAACCTTCAATGGGGATTCGTACCAGGTTAACCAGGGCATTGGGATGACGGCGGATAAATCCGGAAAGGTTTGTTTCTGCGGCGCTTTCAAAGACCGCCGTCTGGAAATTTCCATATTCGTTAAAGTACGGAATCAGTACAGCCACGTGGTAATGCTGGCGCTGCTGCGGAACCGGTCCCCGTTCCTGGCTTACCGAAACCAGGTAAAGGTGTCCCGGCTCATTGACAGCAAGGGTATAAAGTATGGGACGTAATCCTTCTATAATAAAACCTGCGTTAAGCAGGAAACCCGGAAAGTTTTTTATTGCCGCAGCCCCCCTGGTCCGGTCAATCAGGGCGGCAAAGGCTTCCCTCCGGACTTCCACATTTTCTATTGTTGCAAAACCAGGCGAACGAAAGACCCTTGACGCTTCCAGGGCCAAATTCCGGGTCCAGTCCAAACCAAAAAGGAAATCCCTGTATGCTTCATTGTTAACCAAAAGAGAATTCCGGGAAGTAACATGCGATTTAAGAGGGGTAATTGCCAGACGCTTTCCCGTGATGGGCCGGAGCATTCCATCCACCACCCATTTAACAAAGCCCGAGCAATTAAGCCCCATGGGCGCTGGCTGGGGGTTCAGGGTTTCAATAAAGACATACCTGTTGTTTTCATCAAGGGCGCCGTCATCTTGAAAAATAAGAGGAGGCAGAGCTGTGCGGATTCGGGCAATAAAATTTCTGGACGGGTTTCTTCGGGAAGGACATATATTGAAGTACAACTGTGGATCGGGATCAAAGTAATGGCGGGGAAAACGGTTTCCCGCCAGGGCAAGGGCTTCATTTACCGGCAGAGTAAGGAGCTGTTCAAAAGGAAGTCCAATGGGCAGTCCCCGTACAATATAGGCTTCGTAAAGAACCAAATCAATCTGGCTTTTATCCGTACCAAGGGGTCTGAATTGGACATACATATTGGGATCGCTACGCAGGAATACCCGGATCCGCAGGGGAGCGCCGGATTCGAAGTTTCGGGTATAAATCCAGGAGCCCTGTTCCCATCCGGGGAACGAACCGTTCCGTTCACGGGCCAGAATTACGGAAAGTTCCCTGTTCTGGGCGCTTGTCCGGATTTGGACCGGACTATTGCCGGGCAAATTTCTGGTAACAGGCCTGTTTCTTTGAACCAGGGCGGGATTTTCCGTAAACCATGTATCTTTTATTGCCGTCCGGAGGCTTGAATCGTCCTGGATCCTGGAGCTGGGCACATCGGCGGCATAAACCTGCCGAATTAACAGAATGAGAATTCCAAGAAACATCAGCTTAAGCTGATGCTTAGGAGAATAGTTTTGAGCGGACATTTATATAGAATATCGGTTTTTGGAACCCAAAAAACAAGAGGGAGAAAAAAATGAAAACTGTGCTGGTCGTTGATGATTCACGCATTATGAGAAACATAGTTAAAAATACCTTTTCGGAACTTAAAACTCCCTGCCGGTTTTTGGAAGCAGGAAACGGCAGAGAAGCACTGCAAATGGTAAAAGCCAATACGGTTCACCTTATTCTGTTGGACTGGAATATGCCGGAACTTTCGGGAATTGATTTTCTGAAATATGTAAGATCCCAGGATCAATACAAGGAGCTGCCGGTAATCATGGTAACCAGCGAATCCGCAAAATACAATGTAATTGAAGCGTTAAAAACCGGAGCAACCGATTATATCATCAAGCCTGTAAACGAAAAGGTTTTCACGGAAAAATTGTCAAAAATTACCATTTAATTACAGAGGCAGTCATGGAACAGTATATTCAGCCGTTTATTGATGTAACCAAAAGTACCTTTAGGGATTTTGCACGCGTTGAAATTGTTACGGGGCGTCCTTTTTTTCAACAAAAGGACACTGCCAATGAATGGGATATTTCCGGAGTCATTGGACTAAACGGCGAAGCCAGAGGGGCGGTTGTAATCGGCATGAAAAGCGCCCTGGCAATAGAATTAACAGATATGATAACCGGTACAAAACACAGTTCCATCGACGACGAAGTGGTAGACGCAGTAGGAGAAATTGTCAATATTATTTCCGGTAATGCAAAAAAGGGTTTGGAAGAAACTTTCCGTTTGGTAATAAGCCTTCCCACGATTGTTGAGGGCCGCGGGCACTTGATTAAATGGCCCCATGAACAAGCCCGGATTATCTGTATACCCTTTAACATTTTTGAATCGGAAACCCTGGCTCTTTCTGTTGCAATAGAATCCCTTAAAGGCGGTACAGGATGACAAGGAAAAAAACCGGCAGTCTTTTAACAAATTTTCTTGGCAGCGGAAAAACCGAAAATCCGGACAACTCCTTGCGCTACCTGGTCTTCAACATCGCATTGCTGGCCGGGGGGACCCTGCTGGTTTTTTATGGCATCCAGGTTTTACTTGAAGGCAGCATTCTCCGGGCAATAAGCGACATTTTTACCGGCATCCTTTGTTTTGCAACCATTATCTTTTTACGGACTAAATTACCCCTGCGGATTCCGGGAGGTATAACAATTGGCGCATTTGGTCTTTTATGCCTTTTGCTGGTATCCTCCGGGGAATTCAATGGCATTGCAGCTTTATGGGTTTTCACATTTCCATTGATAGCAATCTTTGTGCTGGGTCTACAAATGGGCCTGGTCTATTCCGTAATGTTGTTTTGCGGAATAGTGTCCTTTACCGTTATTCCCGGACTTGCCGTCAGAAGCTACAGTATCTATGCAGCTTCCCGGTATATCGGAGTGTATTTTCTTGTTACCCTTTTAACAGTTGTTTATGAGCTGTCCGTAATATTCAGGGATCGCCGGGTTAGTCAATTGAACAATGAACTGTTGTTGGAACGGGATACAATTACCGTTATGAAGGATAACCTTAATATCGGACTGTTTCTGATGAACCAGGATTATGTGATCCAGGGGGCCTATTCAAAAACCCTGGAAGATATTTTATGTACCGGTGAAATTGAAGGAAATAAACTTACCGTTCTTTTGGTTTCTTCCCTTAGCGCCAAAGAACGGGACACGCTGGAAGATTATTTTAGAATGATTCTAACCCGGCAATTTGATGCACAGATGCTCTCGGAGATTAACCCCATTGCAGAATTTAATTATATAGACAATAAAAGCCACAAAAGAAAAATTCTAAAAACCGGTTTTTCCGTTGTTGATCAGGGTTTAAATGATAATTATATTCTTGGAACCATGGAGGATATCTCCGCTGCCAAAGAAATGGAATGGCAGTTAATAGAAGAAGCAGGTAAACGGGAAGAGGAGATGAAATCTCTTTTCCAGGTAATCCAGG
>JAIRRF010000308.1 GCA_031256115.1 Treponema sp. | reverse complement strand
CTGTGTTGAACAGTACCCTCATTGCCTCTCTAGCAGCTTCATCTTCGTATAGTCCATATTTGCCAGCGCCGTTTTCCCCGATTATAGCGTGTAATTCTCCTTTTTTAATATCAAAACTTACATTATCAAGGGCTTTTACGCCGGGGAACAACATGGAAATATTCTTCATGCTTACCGCAATTTCGTTCATGTCGTTCTCCTGCTTATTCGAATTGTACTTTTTCCCTGTTTGATCAACATATCCACCGCTATGGCTGCCACCAGAATAAAACCGTTGATTACCTGGGTATAACTGGGATTAAGGTAGAGCAATACAATGGCATTTCCAACCAGTTGCATTAGCAATACCCCAAGGACCATTCCGATTAGGCTCCCTTCGCCTCCATCCATTGAGATTCCTCCTACTAAAAGGCCTACCACAATCCTGAATTCCAGTCCGACTCCGGCATTTTGGGTGGCGCTGCCAAGCCGGGCAGCCATTATGATTCCCGCAAAAGCGGCAATAAATCCCGTTAAGGCATAGGAAACATAAATAAATTTGGTCCTGTCAATTCCCGCCAGGGTGGCGGACATTTTATTTGTACCGATAAAATAGGCATTGTGAAAAAAGTTTATATACTTTAGGGCAAAAACACCCAGGAAAATTACGGCGAACATATAAATAATGGTTATGGGTATGCCAAAAACAACTGTCCTGCCAAGGATAAGATAATTGTCGGGAAAACGGCTTAGGGTCCCGCCCCCAAGAACAACCAGTGCCAAACCCCGGTAGGCCATCCAGGTACCTAAGGTGGCAACCAGGGGAGGTAACTTAAGGTGGTTGATGTTTACTGCATTAATAAGCCCAAGAAGAATACCAATTATCAGCCCCATTAGTATCGCCGGATAAGTTCCCATGCCGTTATTCAGGGCTAGACCAGTAATAGCGCTGGTAAGGCACAGATTGGAACCGACAGAAAAATCAATATTTCCCGCTATCAAAGAAATCCCCATGGGAATGGCGATCATCATATCGGTACTCATGCCCTGAAGAAGCACCCTGAAATTGGCAGGCTTCAGGAAGTTTTGGGTAGATCCCGCCAGGAAAAGACTCAAAACCGAGATAATCAACAGTAAAGACACTTCCCGTTTTTGCAGTAAGTTCAGGATATCCCGCATTGTGAATTTTACAGTCGCCATTTTGTCCTCCTAAATAATTAAGTCTGTACAACTTTCAAAAAGTTTCTCAGCGTTATTTTTAAAGAAACCTTTTTTATAACCTTCATTTTTTTTCAATTCTTCCATCACACTTAAAATGTTATTGATCTGCTCATAGAAAAAGAAAGTGTATTTCGCCTCCGCGTCTTTTCCTTCAATATGTTTATTCCAGGGCAGTTCCTCGCGGCAGACATTAATATAAGTGGTTTCGGTCCAGCGACGGCTGCCGTGGAAAAGAAGCACCGGCATATCCAGCCCGAATTGGATCCGGTCTTCTGGAAGAATTTCCATAGCCATTTTAAGCACTCTGGGATTCATGACCGCCGCGGTATCAAACCAGAAATGGTGAATTATTTCACCCATTAATTCAACAGCCTTCTCAAAATAACAGGGGTTAAAACAACGGCCCAAATGGGCAATAATAATTTTTATTTTTGGAAATCTGGCAATAATTTCCTTCAGTTCTTTGATATTATTTTCGTCTGCGAATCGTCCTGATCTGGGCAAATGGAGGACAATGCATTTGTTAAGCCTTTCCGCCAGGGCACAATGTTCCCGTGGCAGAAAATCGGGGATACTTACTTCAGCACCCTTATAAGCAGATACGTAATCCGGATATGGCTTTATGCCTATAAAACCGCCGGCCTTTATCGCCTCCTCTATAAATTCCGGCTTGTCCCAGGGCCGGGTAGTGAGCAGGCCATAGGAAATTTTCTTTGTTTTTATTAGTGAAGCAATGTTTTCATTATTACCGTCCGTATCCGCTTCTTTTATCGGAAAGGGAAAGGCTGTGAAGTTATAATCGACACTGGGAAAAAGTGCTTCAGCAAATCCGCGGGCATCCTCGACGGACATTTCGGAACCCGACTGGAGCGCCCAATCGCTGTCGAATCTTGATTGAGGTATTGGGGCCGCGTGTTCAGGTAAGTTCATGTGGGTATGGGCATCCAGAATTTCTTTTGGCAGCCGTTTTTCCAGATTCTCCCGGTAATATACGCGGTCAAAATCGGTAACGGTAAAATAAGTTGAAGGATTCACGCTGTACCTCCAGAGGAATACATTTCTTTCATGGCTGCCAGCACATTGTTATACCGCTGGCATTTTTTAAGATAAAAATCCCTGTTCGCCTCCGCTTTCGGGACTTTTTCCTGTTTAACCACCGCCTGGGCGGCAGATGCGTAGTCCCCGTACCAGCCTTCGGCCCGGGCGGCTATAAAGGCGGCTCCAAGGGCGCAGCTGTCGGTAATTTCCATTTTATAGAGAGGAAGATCCAAGACGGCGGTTAAAATATCAAGCCAAACCTTGCTATTTGCCGCTCCGCCCATAATTGTAATCGCCTTTGGCTTAGACCCGTGGTTCTCGAAATCCTTTACTGCGTTTTTAAGAGAAAAAGCGGCGGATTCCATCACCGCCAAAGCCATGCAATAGGCATCAAAAGAATAATCAATCCCGATAAATCCGCCCCTGGCATTCATGTTCCATACCGGATAACCTGCTCCGGAAAGCCAGGGCAGAAAATACAGGTTTTTGCATTTTTGTATTTTTTGAGCCGCTTTTTCGTCTATTGAAAGAAAACTTTCATTGGGCAGGTAGGTATCCTTTACCCATTGATAAGAAGCGCCTGTACCAGTCAGGGACGCGATATTTCCATAGAGACCTTTGACCGGATGAGTACAGGCTGCAATATAAGTATCCGAAAAAATCGGCTTATCGGTAATTCCCATAAGAACCCAGGCGGTACCGGTAGAAACCAGCATGTCCCCGGTGTTTACGGCGCCGCATCCCAAAGAAGCGCAGTACTGATCATGGGCGCCGTTATAAACCTGTACTGTTTTTTCCAACCCAAGGGCGGCGGCGGCTTCACCGGTAAGATTACCCACCGGTTCTCCGGTTCTTTGAATTGTGGGCAGTTCCTTTGCACTTACACCAACCGCATTAAGGATCCTTTCATCCCAATTGCCGGTATTTACATTGTAAAGTTGACGGATGGCGGCATTGGTAGGATCGATCACCGCTCTTCCGGTAAGTTTTAAGTTAATATATTCAATTGTACTAACAAAAAGTTTTGCTTCTTTATAACCTTGATTCTTCATCCAGAGGATTTTAGAAGCATCAAAACTAGGACCCGAACGCCAGCCGCAGATACGGTAAACTTCCCCTTTGCCCAATAGGGATTCTATTTTATCCGCTTCCTCTTTAGCTCTGGTATCCATCCAGGTGATTGCACGGCCCACCGGTTTTCCTCCGGCATCCAGGGCAGCCATAGTAGCTCCCTGGGTAGAAAGACTTATGGCTCTTATCTCAGTATTTTTTTTTCCCGAAACAGCTTGATTAACTGCTGTAATACAAGCATCCCACCAATCTTCCGGATTCTGTTCAATTCGATTTCCCTCGCTGTAAATTCTATATCCCTGATAACCCTGACCGGCAATTTTTCCTGAGGCGTCTATTAGCAGTACTTTAGTACCGGATGTTCCTACATCAATGCCCAGGACTTGCCGCCGAGACCCGTCATGGTCGCGGTTCCCCTCCGGTACATATAAATTGTCCTTTTGGTCAGGATTCATTCGATCTTTCCTATTCTCCGATAATTTGTACTTCCACCTGGCGTTCCCTGGCGCAGGTTGTATCAAAGTCAATAAAATAAATATGGCCAAAACTTCCCAAATCCGGCTTATTGTCAATTATGGGGACAGTTTCATTTCGTCCGAGAAAAACAGAACGAAGATGAGCGTCGGTATTGAGAGTTCTAGGTTTATTTTCACCATGCTTTTTGGCAAATTCCGTAAGCAGCGGGCCCGGATGCATGTATTGCCCTTCCTTGCGGCATGTTGGAACAAGCTTCTCAAAAATATCAAGCAGATCTTGCTGAAGATATTCCAGATCGTTATAGGTCATGTCAAAGGAACACTCCTGGAACATTACCGAACAGGTGGTATGATGGGAATACACAAGACAAATACCGCTTTTTATTTCTGAATCGGTAACAACCTGTTTTACTTTTTCTGTAATGTCATGAAAAGTAGGCCTTACTCCTAAAGATTTTATTTTAAAGGATTCACGTATTGTTTTCATTTTATTCTCTCCGTTTGTTTTTAAGATCTTCCCTGGCTTTTTGGACAGCGCGGATCATTTCATCAGTCAGAGCAAGAGGTTCTTTGGCGTTCATTATTCCGGAACAGGAACCTGCCGCATCCGAGCCGGCCATGATAAACTGATAAACCTGTTCTGTCGAAGTAATGCCCGCTGCCTGCTCTACCAAAATGTCAGAATATATTTCCTTAATTACCTTGACAGTTTCAAGAACATAACCCATATCACTGGCAGAAGTCGAACCGATAAGCTCTGTAGGTTCAGGATTAATAATATCAGGGCGAAGCTGGGCCATAGCTTTAGCCTCGGCAATAGTATCGGCACAGGCAAAGCTGAGCATATCCAGCTCATTGGCCCTGTCAATTGTTTTCTTTATTGCGGGCAGGGACATGGGCCGCCGTCGCCTCCTACGTAATGTGGGGCATGTTTCCTATTTATTGGA
>JAIRRF010000289.1 GCA_031256115.1 Treponema sp. | reverse complement strand
TATCCTTGCCGATATGTACATATTCAATGTTCATGATTTCCGCCCAGTCCCGGAAATAATCTGCGGTCAGGGCCGAAGCGTACACAGAATGGTGGGTACCACCGGCAAGGATCCATGCCTCCGCCGCTCCCTGGAGGGAAGGCAGTGCTTTCCACAGGGCTCTGGCTACGGGGAGCTTTGGCATTTTGTTTTCGATTTTGATCGTCTCTATTTCATTAACGATCATTCTGAACCGGTCTCCCAGATCAATTAGAGTAGCCAGTACTGCCTGACCAGGCGCCGCGTCAAAGACCATTCGAGCCGGGTCAGCCTTACCCCCTATGCCCAGGGGGTGAACCTCAATGCGGGGTTTGCCGGCGGCGATGCTGGGGCATATTTCCAGCATATGGGCGCCCAGGGATGCTTCTTTTCCCGGTTCTAAATGATAAGTATAATCTTCCATAAATGAAGTTCCCCCGGAAAGTCCCGTTGCCATTACCTTGGCTGACCGGAGGAGCATTGACTGTTTCCAGTCCCCTTCGGCTCCGAAACCGTAACCCTGCTCCATAAGCCGCTGTACGGCCAGACCCGGAAGCTGGGGAAGCCCGTGGAGATCCTGAAAGGTCGTTGTAAAGGCCTTGGCTCCCTCGGCTTCAAGCATTTCCTTAAGGGCTATTTCGATTTTTGCCTGTTCCAGCATTGCATCTCTTGCTGGACCGGGAGACTTTAGTTCTGCCGCTATTTCATAAAGTCCCGCATATTCATCCGCCAGGGCGGAAGCGGCGGAATCACTTACAGCGCCGAAACGGGCGGCTAAATCGCCGATACCCCAGGTATTTACCTGCCAGCCGAACTGTATCTGGGCTTCGACTTTGTCGCCTTCGGTAACTGCCACTTCCCGCATATTGTCACCGATACGCATTACCCTGGATTCAATACCGTCAAGCTGGGCGGCAGCAGCCCGCATCCATATACCGATACGCCGGCGCAGTTCCGTGTCCTTCCAGAATCCAGCCACTACTTTCCGGGGCAGCCGCATTTTGGCATATATATGACCGTGTTCACGGTCGCCGTGGGCTGCCTGGTTTAAATTCATAAAATCCATGTCAATGGATGCCCAGGGTATGTCCCTGTTAAATTGTGTATGGAGGTGAAGCAAGGGCTTTGTATTGGAATGAAGTCCCTGGATCCACATTTTCGAAGGAGAAAAGGTATGCATCCAGGTGATAATACCGGCGCAATTTTCTGCGGCATTTGCTTCGGCAAAAAGCCTGCGAATTATCTCGGGGGTAATCGCTGTAGGTTTTAATACCAGTTTGCCTGGCAGCAGGGGATCCGACGCCATATCGCCTGCCATTACTTTGGCATTTGCTTCTACCTGTTTTAGGGCTTCGTCCCCGTACAGATCCTGGCTCCCTACAATAAACCAAAATTCATAGTTCTTTAAATCCGTCATATTTAGCTCCTTTGTTTCAGTAATTCATCTTAAGTGATCCACGGCGGCCCGTTCTATGGCAAATCCTTCCGTGTAGCGCTTGATAAATATTTCAAAGCCCTGTACGTCTTTCGGATCAGGCTCGATCCGCTCTCCGGCATTTCCGGCAAATACCTTTCCTGCCAGATAGGATTCCAGAGTTTCACCGGCGTGCTTTTTCTGCATATATGCGGCAAGCAAAGCGATCCCCCAGGCGCCTCCTTCACCGGCGCTTTCCATCACGGCAACGGGTACATTCAGAGCGGCCGCCATTAGACGCTGAGCTACTCCCTTGATCTTAAAGAAACCCCCGTGACCAAGAAGACAGTCCACCAGGACCTTCTCTTTTTCTGTTAATATGTTCATTCCGAGTTTAAGGGAGGCCATTGCTGAAAAAAGCAAGGTCCGCATAAAGTTTGCCAGGGTAAAATTGCTTTCCGGAGTCCTTGCAAAGAGGGGTCGGCCTTGCTCAAAACCTGTTACATGCTCGCCCGAAAAATAATTGTATGACAGTAGTCCTCCGCCGTCCGCATCGGCTTCAAGTGCCCTGTAATATAAAATGTTATACAAGGTAGTTTTATCAATTGTTGTTCCCGCCAGGTCTGCCATTTCTCCAAAAAGCTTAACCCAGGCATCTAAATCGGAAGTACAATTGTTACAGTGGGCCATGGCCACGGGACGGCCAGACGGAGTGGTAACCATGTCAATTTCAGGATATACCCGGGACAATTCTTTCTCTAAAACGATCATGGCGAAGATCGAAGTACCGGCGGAAATATTACCGGTCCGTTCCGCCACACTGTTCGTTGCGACCATTCCGGTCCCGGCGTCTCCTTCGGGCGGACAAAGGGGAATACCGGCCTGCAAGGTTCCGGAAGGATCCAGGAGCTTTGCCCCTTCCGCTGTAAGGGTTCCGGCATTTTCTCCGGCGTTGAATATTGGAGGAAGTATATCCGGCAGCTTCCAGCCATAGGATGATCCGACCAGATCGTTGAATATTCCCAGCATTTTTTTATGGTAGTGATTTTCTGTACTGTCTATGGGAAACATCCCCGATGCTTCTCCGATGCCCAGTTCCTTTTTGCCCGTAAGTTTGTAGTGGACATAGCCTGCCAGGGTTGTAAAATACGCAATGTCCTTAACATGGCTTTCTTTGTTAAGGATCGCCTGATACAGAGGGGCGATACTCCACCGTTGAGGAATGGCAAAGTTAAATTTTCCGGAAAGTTCTGTGGCTGCTTTTTCCGTAATGGTATTCCGCCAGGTGCGGAAAAAAACCAGTTGTTTTTCGTCTTTGTCAAACACAAGGTATCCGTGCATCATGCCGGAAATGCCGATGGCGCCGATTTTAGCAAGGGTCGTTCCGTAGTTACTCTGCACTTCTTCAGCCAGGCTGCGAAAGCTTGACTGTAAACCTTTCCATACATCTTCCAGGCTGTATGTCCAGATTCCGTCCACGAGCTGGTTTTCCCAGTCATGGCCTCCCGATGCTATGGGGGCATGGTCTTCGCCAATTAATACCGCCTTAATCCTGGTGGAACCCAGCTCAATGCCCAGGCTGGTTTTTCCATCAATAATTGCCTGTTTTATTGCAGTTTTATCCATAATACTTCTCCTTGAATGTTGAGTAAGTTTTTTAGTTTATCATTGCTTTTTCATTGTTGTCAATTTTTATTTTCCTGACTCCTGATACTTATCCTCGGATCCTTATTACTGTGTAATGGTTCCAAAGTCTTTCCACACCGCGGCGTTACGATAGGTATTTAGCGAAGCTGCCGGAACTTTCAATTTGCATTTTGTTATATCTACGCGGTCAAATACATTTGCGTTAACCGTCTGCGGAGAGGCGGCTTTATTGATAATTTCGTCCAAACCGGTGCAACGCGCAAACGCATTATTCCCAATTTCGTTTACGCGACTGCCGATGGTTATGGATTCTAGGCTGGCTATTCCACTAAGCGCATGATTCGGTATCCGTCTAACATTGTCGCCGAAAATAACGGTTCTTAATGACTGGCAGTTGCCGAAATGATCATTTGTGCTAATAAAATCCATACAGTTGCGGGCATTAAAATTAACTGTTCGTAAACGGGAACAGCCATAGAAAGCGCTTCCTCCAATGGAGGTAATATCTTCGGGAATAGTAATTTCGGTTAAACCGGTGTTACGAAATGCACCGTTGGGGATG
>JAIRRF010000191.1 GCA_031256115.1 Treponema sp. | reverse complement strand
GATCCTTTGTTTCACCCACGATGCGTCCGGGGATCTTGCGCATCAACTCTTTGGTAACCCCCATTATTCCCAGAAGAGGCCCCCCGTAGTTCATGTCGTTTCCCAAACTCTGACCTTCGGCAATTGCCATGTCCGCCCCGTATTCACCGGGGTTTTTAAAGAGACCCAGCATTACCGGATCGGCATGAACAATAAAAAGTCCTCCGGCTTTATGGATTGCCTCTGCGGCGCCTGCCAGGTTTGGGATAGTTCCGAAAAAATCCGGATACGCCGCTACCAGACAGGCAATAGGGCCGCCTTCGTTTTTTATAGCACCGGCGGGATCACCCGAATAGTTTTCGATTACCGGATTATACGATGCCAGGTAGGTCCTAAGCACTTCTTTATATTCAGGATGAAGTGCATCTGGAATGATTACCCGTTGTTGTTCTGCGCCCCCTTGCATATGGGGATTTTGTTTAAGGGCGATTATCACCGCTTCCGCCAGGGCTGTTGCTCCGTCATAGTGCCCGGCGTTGACCACATCCATTCCGAGAAGACTGGAAACCATGGTCTGAAATTCAAAGATGGCCTGGAGAGTTCCCTGGCTTGCCTCGCTTTGGTAGGGCGTATAGGCGGTCAGGAATTCTCCCCGGGATGCTAATGCGCCCACCGCAGTAGGAACAAAATGGTTATAACACCCCGCACCAAGGAACCATTTGTGCTTACCCGCATGGCAATTCTTTTCAGCCAGTTCCGCAATTTCTTGTAGCACTTCGGTTTCGCTTAGGGCTTCTTCCAGTTTCATTTCGGGAAACCGGTGTTCCCCGGGGATTTCTAAAAATAATTCTTCACTGGAAGATGAAGAAAGCCCCAGGCTGTGAAGCATTTCTCCTTGCTGAGTTTCAGTTATGGGGATATATGACACCTATTCCTCCGTGGCTTTTTTATAGTCCTCAGGGCTAAGAAGGGCGTCATACTCCGTTTCCGCTGCCGGCTCAATTTTAACAATCCAGCCTGCACCGTAGCAGTCCTTATTTACCGTTTCCGGGGCCGATGCAAGGGTGTCGTTTACGGTATTGATCGTTCCCGATACGGGAAGGTAGAGATCGCTGGCGGCCTTAACGGATTCAATTGCTCCGAACACGGAACCGGCCTTATAGCTTGTTCCCGGTTTGGGAAGATCCACATAGACAATGTCCCCCAGGCTGTTCTGGGCATGATCGCTTATTCCCACAACAATAAGGTTTTCTTCCTTTCGTGCCCATTCATGGGTTTTGGAATAACGGGCATTTGCATCTAATTTCATGTCATTTCTCCTTGAAATGATTTCTCTTTGAGATGTTACTTCCTATAAACCGGCATATAAAGGGGTCGTTTGGTTACTTCCGCTTCTTTGAGTGTTCCCCGAATTTCAATCATCAGTTTGGTTCCTGCAACGGCGTATTCGGGGGGCATAAAAATATTGGCCGAATAAGTTCCGGTGCTGGGACAAAACATTCCCGCAACCACTTCTCCAACAGGTTCTTCCTTATCGTTCATTACTTTGTAAGCTTCCCGGGGAACACCTCCTGTTACGTTAACTGTTGCCAGTTTTCGTTTTAGCCCTGCAGCTTTTTGGGCAAGGAGCGCTTCCTTTCCGGTAAAGTCCTTGGTAAAGTCACAGGCCCATGAAAGGAGCGCCTCCATGGGGTTGATTTCCGGGCCAATTTCGTGACCATGAAGAGGCATTCCTGCTTCGAAGCGGAGGGAATCACGGGCGGCCAGTCCCACCGGGCCTGCTTCGATTCCAGCCGACTCTGCTTCGGCAAGGATTGCCTCCCAAAGGGTTTGGGCATTTTCCGCTGCAAAATAAATTTCCGCTCCGTCTTCGCCGGTATACCCGGTGCGCCCCGCCAGGACGGGAATACCTCCAAGACAGACACGGGCAAGCTGCGACCTTGGTATGGAAGATACGTTGTGGGATAACGGTACGCTGTCCAATATAGTGCTTATTATCCCTGGCTGTTCACTTTCATTGTCTTTTGTTACTAAGAGGTCCAAAAGCTCCGACGCCCTAGGCCCCTGGACTGCAATCATATAGGTTTCGTCTGACAGATCTTTCAGAAAAACCCGGCTTGGAAGATGTTCGGTAAACCAGTCAAAATCGGTTTTCTTGTTTCCCGCATTGACCACTACAAACCATGAATCGACCCTTCCGCCGCTTTCTCCTAACCGGTAAATAAAAAGATCGTCGATCACGCCGCCCTGCTCATTCAAAAGCAGACTGTACCGGGCTTCTCCAATCCTCATATCAAGGATCGCAGAAGTAACCAGGGCGGACAGGGCCGGGCCTGCACCATTCCCGGAACTACCCGTCGAGCATGAACACCCTATGTGGTCATGCGAAGGTTCCCCTCCGGTGAGCAGAAACCTACCCATGTGGGCAATGTCGAAGAGGCCGACTGAACGGCGGCAGAGCCGGTGTTCTTCCACCGCAGATCCGTATTGAATGGGCATTTCATAACCCGCATAGGGTGTAAAACGGGCATTTGCAGCTTTATGCCAGGAATGGAGCAGGGTAGTCTTCAGAAAATGCCTCCGGCAGATGGGAAATTACTTTCTATGAGCCGCGAAGGGATTGAACCTTCGACCCGCAGATTAAGAGTCTGCTGCTCTACCAGCTGAGCTAGCGGCCCATTTCACATTTACATTTTGCCGGTTTGCGTTCGACAGGACTCGAACCTGCGACCTACGGATTCGAAGTTCCGAAATACCTTATAAATTACTCTACAATAAAGAAGACGAATAATCAAGTTTTATCATGTTTTACTAGCGTTTTTCCGGCAATCGTTCCGTCAATGATCAGGGCTCCGTGGATTGCAGGAAAAATTGACGGGAAAAAATCCGTAGGTTGTTTCCACATGTAAAAAACCCGTCCGCCTTAGCCCGGACGGGTAGTACTTTTCCGTTTACATGGCCCTCCCTATGAATAGGATCCTTGCCCCATACAGGGAAGGTATTGCAGCCGGAAAGCTATTCCCGATTAGCCGGGAAAACTATTGCCGGTTCAGCACAATTTTCAAGGAACGTGTTTAGGTCTGATTCTGTAAAAAACACCTGGCCCCCGATCCGGCGGCAGGGCAGCTTCCCCGCTTTCCGCTGCCGGTCGAGTGATACAACGCTAATATGCAAGGCTTTAGCGGCGGCCTTTTTATTAAAGATTGCTGTCATGATTTGCCTACTCCATTACATCATGCAGAATCCGTAAGCCCTGCCCCGGCCAGTCCCAATCGTCCTCCGGGGCCTCTGGTTCGTTTTCTGGTTCCGGCTCCGGCGGCACGGGTGTGTTTTGCCTGCGGTACGCTTCCAGGCCCAGGCCCACAAGCAAGCCTACAAAGTCCGGGAAGGCCAGCGCCCTATGCGCCCCGGAGGAGTGCCGGTATACGTCTTCCAGTTCCAGGGTAAAGAAAGCGGGCATACCTACCCGGACGCCGATCTGTTTTTCTTTTTTCATGGCGCGGGTTCCTTTTCTGGGGTTGCAATGTCTCCAGCATACTCAGTCATATATCCTGTTATGGGTTCCATTAGTAATTCCAAGGCGTTACAAACACACATGCAAACATCGCTCACGTCACCGTTCTCTTTGTCATTTACACACGCATATGCCCAAAGCGTTTTAATAATGGCCGTGACGCTAAAGGCCAATGCTTCAATATCAGTTATTTCGCTTTTTGTCGGTTCATAGCGATCTGTTGATTGGTGAAAATTTACATTTAGTTTTGCCATGCCGGGGCCTCCTTAGATTATTTCCTGTTCAAGGGCGTCTTTAAGCGCTTCCAGGGCATAATTTGTACCCTGCATTTGGACTGCATCAATCATTCTGTCTAGCAGATACAGGGCGTCGCTGCGGTTGGCAATGCGGGGTCGTTCGTCAAAATCCAGGTTTTCGATAAGCTCCCAGGGTTCCGGCTGCCGTCTTGCGGTTTTGGTTGTCGCCTGGCTTCCGATTTTTTTCGGAGGTTCGCCTAAATTAAAATTGACTAAGTTCTTTATGCTCTCCGGCGGCGTGTTATTGGTTAATTCACTTTTGTAAGCACTGTTAAATAATTTCATTGAACAGCCGCCAGTAAGCGGATCGTCACTGCCGCA
Source organism: Treponema sp. (assembly GCA_031256115.1). Classification (GTDB taxonomy): domain Bacteria; phylum Spirochaetota; class Spirochaetia; order Treponematales; family Breznakiellaceae; genus WRIV01. Next base: position 69 of record JAIRRF010000191.1, on the reverse strand, counting down.
GAGATCATCCTTGAACATTTCATGGAGCCATACCAGCCGCCGGACCGCCCATTGCAGGGCTTCCAGGTC
>JAIRRF010000176.1 GCA_031256115.1 Treponema sp. | reverse complement strand
GGAATGACCTTTGCCCTGCTAAAACGGTTTAGCGGAATGTACAGAGGGCTGGAGCAGTCCAATATCATCCTTGAAACAACCGTAAACGAGCGCAACCAGTTATTGATGCAAATAGAAACCATGTTAAGCCTTACCGCCGTAGTGCCAAAATCGCTGGCAAAGGGCTCCCTCTCCTTTGACATTATCGCACTGCGGGCCTTTATAGCGGGTAACGATTTATTGCTGGCACCCAAGGAATTTGCCGTCCTGCTCCTCCTTGCGGAAAACGAGGGCAAAACCATGAGCGCGGAAACCCTCTATGAAAATGTGTGGAAACAGCCCTTAAGGGACGACAAGAGATCGCTCAAAACAACTATTTCTACCATGCGGAAAAAGATCGAGCCCGCCGGTTACACCGTTACCGCCTTTCGGGATCAGGGCTACATTTTCGAGCGAATGTAATTGGTGTTTTGGCACTACTTTTTCCGGCAAAATACCCGGTGATTAATATAAGGAAGGAAAGAGTGCTTTCGTTCCAGGGCGGTCAGCCATTCTGTACTGATGTGGCTGCTGCCCAGAGCTTCATAAATTGTAGTAAAATTTCGTAATGCCCCTTCCAGCTCCTGTTCAGCATAATCCCTGTTAATCCTGCACTGATATTGCGGGTTTAATGCCTTGGACCAGTCTGTACTTTGGGCAAAAAGGAGTTCCCTGGCTGCCTGATTAAGAGCCCGTTCCCGTAATCCCGTATCGCCTGAAAAACGTTCCGTCATTTCTACCATGCGTTCGATAGAACGGAAAAGGTGGCGGTAAATCCAATCATTGGAAGCGTCCAGGAGAATTTCCGCATAGCCGTTTTGCAAAGCAGAAGAAAAACAAGGATCGCTTACCTGAAAGGAGCCGGAAAAACCCGCCAAATAATCCGATGCGGTACAAAGAAGACCAGGTTCCTGCCGGAAGATTTCTTTTATAAGGGTTTCCAGAAAAATCTTTCCTTCATACCAGGACCGGAAGAAGGTGTCGGCATTAAAAGCACAAACACTTATGGGTCTTTCCACATGCTGCCCTGCTGCATTCAGGCGGGAAGATTGTTGTTCAAGAAAGGTTTTTGCCGCTGACACTGCAGCTTCTGATGCTGTCCTGGGATTGTAGAGCCGGAGTTTCTTTTTTTCTGAATTATTCCAATACCGGTATCCGGTGGAACAACGGCTGTTTCCGGTGCCTAAAAGCTGTTTAAGCGCTTTGGGAGAAAGTTCAAACCCCGCATCATGGCTGGACCGGTATACAGAAGATTGGGCTTCAATATGTTTTTCTGTTTCGTATAACACCGCAGTATCCCGGCAAAAAATCAAAAGACCCGAAGTTGTTTTTATCGGATGGAATATGCCGTTTGCTGCCTGCGGCCTGGTCAGGCAGAGAGAATGGGCATCAGTAATTGTATAGCTGAAGCCGTACTCATGAAGGAAATCCCCCAGTTCCGTTGTCCAGCCCAGATCGGGAAGCCAAAAGCCTGTGGGAACATTGCCAATGTATTTACGGTGATGGATAAGAGCGGTTTCTATCTGAGCCCTGATTGCCTCTTTCATGGAAGGATAAAACGGAAGATAAGCATTGGTGGCAGCGGTTAATATAAATTCCAGTCGTCCCCGCTTTTGAAAAGTATTAAAAGCTTCCAGGATATCCATTCCGTATTTTTCTGTTATCGCTTCTTTTCTGCGGCAATCCAGGGAATAATATAGTTCCGCCAGAGCCTTCATTTCCGTATTGGCAGCACAGCGTTTTATTTCTTTTTCACCGAAATTTATCCGCTTATTCAGCCAAAGCGAATAACGTTCCTGAAGCCCGCTGTCCTGAAACATGCCGCACAGGGTAGGGGAAAGGATCAAGCCTAACCGGAAAGAAACAGCTTCTTTTTCCAGAATTTCGAGCATATCCAGCAGGGAAAGCCAGGTTTCCGACAGACTTTCAAAATAGTCCTGTTCTTCTTCTGAAAAATCCTTTTTTTCGGAAGGAAAAACAAAGGGATGGTGGCCGAATAAAATAATGGAAAAAGCGGCTTGTTGATTCATAGACAAAAATAAGAAACCCTGGTTTGAGTCCGGAGTCCAGAAAAATAGTCATCTTTCCCCTTACTTTCACAAAATCGGGGTAGTGTAAATGCCCGAGAAAAAACAAGGGGTATATTAAGTCCCTGTACCAGAAGTAAGATACGGTATGTCCCGCTCCTGGGAAAGCCTAAATACCGGGAATTATCCTCCTGTTCCACCGGAACGGTAAAAGATTCAATAAAATCACTGCTCAGGCTGGTGTTATTACCGCTATCCTGGCTTGTTTTTTTTTCAAAAATACGAAGGGCATAGCCGTCAAACCGGGAATCCGTTTCGTAACGTTCCTTTTCCAGGGCTTTAACTTCCCAAAAAACATAGGCCCATTGGGGATCCCGGGTTAAGACTTCCAGATATGTAATGTGGTATTGTTTTGGCAAAACAACGGTTTTTAGATTAGTTTTTTCTGCCAGGATTTCTCCTTTTTTTTCTTCGTCCGTAGAATATTCCAAAAGCTCCCGGATAAGAAATAAACGCTCAAAATCAGGCGGTATATCAATGCCTGCATTATCTGCTAATTTAATCAATTCCCGGGAGGATAAACTTTCCAGATGTTTTTTGTATTCTGCAGTTTCAAAGTCAAGCATACTTGTTAAATGATGGAAAAACAGTTTCTCTTTGTCAAGCGCACGGTCATTGGGTACACGTCATTTGGGTACCGGTGGTGGATTTTTGAGATTATTTTCACTGCCCTATTGACACTATTCTGAAAAATTGATAATTTCACATTACTATAAGGAAAATGGCGTATTGTGCCCTTGTAGCTCAGTTGGCAGAGCATATCCATGGTAAGGATAAGGTCAACGGTTCGATTCCGTTCGAGGGCTCGTAAAAACAAAAGAAAACTTCGTATTCTTTTGTTTTTACGTTGGAGTTTTACTTTGTAAAACTCCAACCATATTATGGATGGGGGTTTTTTCGGAAAACTCCATGAATTATAGCAGGAGTTATTTATGGCTACTAAAAAGACTGCTGTGGAGCT
>JAIRRF010000111.1 GCA_031256115.1 Treponema sp. | reverse complement strand
AACCACTACTCCCACATTAAGGGGAATGCCGCCTTCCGGGACAATCCGGCCCAGGGCTTCGTAGACCAGCACCTGTTCATCCCCCATGGGATAGGCGGAAACGAGGGTTTTAACTGTAAGGGCAGGGTACTTTCCAATTTCCTTATTTAATGCTTCACGGGCAGCTATATATTTTTCCTTAATTACAAATATGCCGCCACCGGCGCCGCTTGTTTTTACCAATTCATCAAGGGTCTCAAGAAGCGCCGGAGCGTGAAGAGCGGCCAGGTGTTGATCAACCTGAATCAGGGGTTCACATTCAACTCCGTTTACCAGGATACAATCAAATTTACCGGTCAGTTTTACCGCCGTGGGAAATCCGGCGCCTCCCGCGCCAACCACTCCCGCGTCGCGAATCTTCGCTATCATCCCGTCCATGCTATTCCTCATTTGCCGAACACCAGGGTTTTTACCACCACCGGAATCACCCGGCCCGCTGCCGCGGGCAGGCCGATATCAATAAAATCCCCCGTATCCACTTTAATACTGTCCAAAACAACAAGATTCTTTCCCGGCAAAGCGTTCATCAGGGCGTAGCCCAGAGATTTTGCCATGTCGTTATCGATAATCAGAATAACCGGATTATTACCTTTAAGGTAATCTTTCATCCCCAGGATGATCTTGCCGCATAGATCCTTTATTAGCTCGAATGAAGGATCATGTACTCCGGCAAAACCCACCGCTACAAGCTGATAAAGCCCTGATTCGTCTTTAAACCAGGTAAGTTTTTCCGCAAGCCTGGAGGCAAAGAGCTTATAGGAATTCTCTTCGTCTTCGGAAGTCATCTTAACAATCGGGACGTTTTGCAGAGGCAGAATTGATTTATCGTTCCAGGCAATGGTGGAACCGGAAATATCAACGGCGTTTGATCCGGCGCCTATCACTGTGGCCCGGATTGTCTCTTTTGGGATCATCCGTTCTATCCGGTTCAGAGCGGGGCAATGGCGGATTTTATTTCCCAGGACGGCCCCGATGTCTCCGTAAGGGTAGGGGTTTTGGGGATCGTAGTCCTTGTAGATAAAATCCGCCACTCCCCCTGAATAGGTGATCCCGGCAAACTGCCGGCTTGAACGCAGGGGATGGGCGGTAATAAAAAGATCCAGATCCGCCGTGGCCGGGGCAAGGCCGATTGATTCGGAAAGTATCTCCGCCAGCCTCGTGCAAAGTTTTTCGATGTCCTGACGGGCGGCTTTTTGTCCTTCTGCCAGATTAAGCCCCATAGCTTTGCTCAGGGTTTTCACTTTTTCCGCTATGTAAGACAGGGTTTCCGTTTTTGGGTCTATGATGATCTGTCTTCCGCCAATGTCCAGGCAGCTTGTATCAACCGGCGCGCCGCCCTTGAAAACTCCGATATTGGTGGTACCGCCGCCGATGTCCAGGTTGACCAGGGCTTTGTCCCAGATGTCCCTGGACATGTCGGCGGTTCCCGCGCCCCGGCCCGCAAGGATCGATTCCAGATCGCTTCCGGCGGCGGCTACCACAAAATCCCCGGCAAAGCCGCTCAGGGTATTGATGGCGGATTCACTGTTTTCCTTCCGGGCGGCTTCCCCTGTGATGATTACCGCGCCTACACTGACGCTTCGCGGGGAAACACCCGCTTTTTTGTATTCTTCATCAATGATGGTCCGTACTTTATCTATGTCGATGGTGCTGCGGTTCAACAGGGGAGTAAAGTGGATGTCTCCCCGGTAAATTATCTTTTTATCCACGATTTTAATACGGGGAACCGTAAAGACCGTGGCCTGGTTTTCAATTTCAAGACGGCTGAACACAAGCTGGGTAGTGGTGGTGCCAAGATCGATGCCCACACTTAACAGAACTTCATTCATTGCTGCCATTGCCTCAAAGCCTAGATACCGGCATTGCCGGTTGGCGAATAATCCTTGGGCAGATATTTATAGATTAATATGTAGAAAAGACTGGAAAGTCTGTTAAGGGCTTTCACAATGTCTTCCCTGCAATACCAGCACTTTGTTGGGTCTATTGAATCTGTAGAATTCGGCGGATCTCCGGAATTCAAAGGAATCCCGGAATCCGATGGATTCCCGGGATTCAAAGAATCCCTTAGGGTAGTAACCGCGGCCAGTTCCGCCTCCCTTACCTGGGTTCGTAAAAGGTTCAGGCGCAGGCATAAGGCCCCCATGGAGTAATGCATTAAAAGATGCTTTCTGCCAAAATACTTTTCCGGGTTATGGGAACGTTTCCTAAGCTCCCCGGAAGAGAATCCCAAAAGCCGGAATTCTTTCAGCGGTGTACATTTATACTCGGCGGGGAGGAGGGAACGCACAAATTCCAGTACTTCCTGCATATCGTTCACAAAGGCCCGGTTTTCTCTTTCCTGCCCTAAAAGCTGGGCTTCCAGAATCATGGCGCAGAGCTTATCAAGCTTGCCCCTGAAAGCGATAACCGGGTTGTCTTTTTTCGTTAGCAGATTCCCGTAAAGGTGGGTAAGCTCCTCCGGTTTTGAATCGAGTTTTTCGCCCTGAAGGCCAATGTAGCCTTCGGCCCGGCACTCTTCTGTTTCAGATTCTTCCCCGGCATTATCGGAAAAATCAAGAGAAATACCGTGCATTTTAAGAAATTCCAGGGCTGAGGGGGTTACAAGGGTTCCTTTTGAAATACACAGGGAATGTAATGAACCATCCTTTTTCAGAAGCTGTCTGATGTCCTGTTCTGTCAGCGGATGCTTCATGACATTCCCCAATCTTACTGATTGGCCCAGTCCGCCGGATAAACCACGTAAAGAAAACGGGTAAAATCCGGCGTCGAGAAAGTAATTGAAGTTCCTTTAGGGATAAAAATTACCTCTCCCTTTTCGGCGGTTATTTTCTGGCCATCCTTAATAATTTCAAGTCTTCCTTCGATTACGTAATCCACCTCATCGTAATTAAGGGTCCAATCAAAGGAAGAATGATCCATCTCCATAATTCCGAAACCAAGGCGTTTGCTTTCTTCCAGGCTGACAAGATCAGTAAGGAATACCTTATCACCCGGTTTTCCCGTATCAAAAGGTTCCGGTTTTATCCGGGGAAGTTTAATAGAGATGATACCGCTCTTATCTACATGACGATCCCCTTCGGCACAGCAGCACCTGCTCTGTCCTGCGAGGATTTCTGCCAGAACCTTTCGGACCAGTCCTTCCAGGGTTTTTGAATCAGTAATTTCCGTCATATAAGAACCTCATTATGCAGCCGCCGCCAAAATAAACGGTGCGGCACTCCCAGGCGGTAATTAAACCACTATGCATTCTCTGATTTAGGAGTAATAATGCTTGCAACAATCACAGCAGTGATGCCGCCAATCAATTTTCCAACCACCATCGGGAAAATCATTTCCTTGTTAACTCCTGCGGTAAAGCCCAGGTGATCGCCGAACACAAAGGCGGCGCTTACGGCAAAGGCAACGTTAATAACCTTGCCCCGGTTGTCCATGTTTTTCATGATCTGGAACATGGCGATATTGTTTGCCATGGTCGCTACCATACCTGCGGCGGCGTCCTTGTTCATTCCCAATAAGCCGCCCAGCTTGGTCAGCGGGCCGCCCAGGAACTTGGTCAGCACATGTACCAATACGAATGCTCCTGCAAGAACCACAGCGATTTGTCCTACAACATCGAATGCTTCGCTGATTGGGTCCATTCCCTTAATAATCGCAAAACCGGTCGCACCTTCAATACCCGCGCAAATAAGGGACAGGGTCATAAACATAACCACAAAGCGTCCGAACCAGAGGAATATGGTGATCATGATTTTTTGTGCAAAGACAAGACCCAGGGCGATAACCGCCGCGAAGATGATCACCGGTATCAGGTTTTTAACCATCCAGATAAAGTTAAAACCCGCTACGGCGCCGCCGGCCAGACACCCGAAAGGAATGGTGCAAAGGCCGATGAGAATGCCCTTACCAAGGAAGGGGCGATCCTCTATTGCAATAATCCCCAAACCCACAGGAATGGAGAACACAATGGTCGGTCCCATCATGGCGCCCAGGATGAGCCCCGCAAAATTACCGGCGTTCAGGTCGCCGCCTGCCAGGGACATGGCCAGAGGGTAACCTCCCATGTCATTGGCCAGAATAGTTGTGGCAAACATGGCCGGACTTGCGCCAAAAACCTCAAAAACCGGTGCCAATACGGGCTGGAGTACCCTGCCCAATACCGGCGCTATACAAACAGCCCCGGCCATATTCATGGTCAATGCTCCCATAGCCATGAATCCTTCTTCGTACTTGATACCCAGGCCGAATCTCTTACCGGAAAAATAATCGATACCTCCCAAGACCATGAAGCCCAACATAATGTAAAGGATAATTTCACTAACGCCCATACTTTTCCTCCTCGTAATAACTTTTACCGGCTATGCCGGCAGTATGCCTATTTTAATAATGCTTTGTCAATTTCCGGGGTTACCCAGGACTTTCGCTCTATGCATAGGAATCAGACCCTGTGTACGCTTATTCCCATCTTGACGATGTAATCCTCTGCAAGTGGTGTGACAATATCCCTGTGCCCGATTTCCAGGCTTTGGCCTGCTCCTTTGGAAGCGGGACAGAGCTGTTTTATCTCTGTTTCGTTGATAACCCTTTTCCGGTTAGCACTTACCGGTGTATTTGTCCGTGAATTTTCACAACAAGGTCCGGAGCTGGTCTTTTCAGACAGTATTTTCTTTACATCGGCTTCGGAAAATGAAACTTCCCCGGCTCCAAGGCGCTTTAGCAATTCCCTTGTAATTGCCGTAACCAAAGCATCGTTTATTTCCATATTACTTACCAACCCTCTCTT
>JAIRRF010000022.1 GCA_031256115.1 Treponema sp. | reverse complement strand
CTACTGTCCGCGAAGGGGTAATGCGTATGGGGCAGCCGGATCTTTCCCACAGGGCGGAAATAATGCGGATCAAAGCCAGCCTTGGGCCTGAGGATTTCCCCAGCGAAATAATCGACCGTGTTTTGGAAGAAAAAACTGTAAACCTTAAGGGGGCACAGATAATTGTGTCCGGCGGCATGGGAGTCGGCGGCAGAAACAATTTTGACATTATCCGCGAACTTGCCCGGACTCTGGGCGCGGAAGTCGGAGCTTCCAGGGCTGCGGTGGATCAGGGATTTATTGGCAAGGAACATCAGGTGGGGCAAACCGGAACTACAGTCCGGCCCAAACTATACATTGCCTGCGGTATTTCCGGCGCTATTCAACACCGGGCCGGCATGGACGGTTCCGCCCGGATCATTGCCGTCAACAATGACCCGGAAGCGCCGATTTTCAGTATTGCCCATTACGGCATCGTAGGGGATTTATTCGAGGTTATCCCCCGGATGATAAAAGCGTATAAGACAAAGGTGTAGGGAGTTTATAATGGAAAATTTTTTTACCGACAACGAAGATATTCTATTCCATTTGGAACATCTGGATATTGACCGTATTATACAGCTTAAAGAAGATAATTTCGCCCAGGCGGAACAATACGCCCATGCCCCCAAAGATACGGCGGACGCCCGGGATTCCTATCGGCTGGTGCTTTCAATTATTGGCGAAATCTGCGGCGGGTTTATTGCGCCGAATGCCCCGACGGTTGACGAGGCAGGACCTACTCTGGCGGACAACCAGGTAACACTTAACCCGGCAACACGGAAAGCATGGGACATGCTTGCCCAGGCCGATATGATGGGCTTTTGCGTGCCGCGGCAGTATGGCGGATTAAACATGCCCTGCACCATCCTTAGTATTGCTTCGGAGATATTTGCCCGGGCCGATGCATCGTTCCTTAATTTCGGTCTCCAGCAGGACATTGCCGAAACGATTAACAAATTCGCTTCGGAAGAACAGAAAAACACGTACCTCCCTAAACTTTGTTCCGGCGAATGGGATTCTTCGATGATCCTTACCGAACCGGATGCGGGGAGTGATCTGCAATCGGTTAATCTCAGGTCCCTTAGAGTTATGCAGGGCGAGGACGGAAAATGGTACCTGAACGGAGTTAAGCGGTTTATCACAAACGGCTGTGGAACCATTGGACTTGTTCTTGCCCGCAGCGAAGAAAAAGGCAAGGGAGCCCGGGGGCTTTCATTTTTTCTGTATAAACGCGATGACAACATGATCATCCGGCGGCTGGAACATAAACTTGGAATACACGGATCCCCTACCTGCGAACTCCAGTTTAACAATGCACCCTCGGAACTTGTGGGTGAACGGCAGCGGGGCCTTACCAAATACACCCTGTGGCTTATGAACATGGCCCGGCTGGGAATTGCCGCCCAAGGCATCGGTATAGCCGAAGCAGCTTACAGGGAAGCGGACCTTTATGCGGCCAAACGTATCCAGTTCGGTGTTCCTGTACGGGATTTACCTGCTGTTTTTGAGATGCTTACCGAAATGAAAGTCTCTATCGAAGCGGGACGGAGCCTCCTTTACGAGACATCCCGCTTTGTGGACCTTAAGGAAACCCTTGAGGAGTATTCAGAGAAGCATCCGGAAGACAAGGGTGAAATTACGGAAGAAAAAAAGAAATACGCAAAGCTGTCGAATTTCTTTACCCCCATGGTAAAAGCTTACGCTGCCGAAATGGCAAACAAAGTTACTTTTGACGCCATCCAAATACACGGCGGCGCCGGGTACATGAAAGATTTTAATGTCGAACGGTATTACAGGGACGCCCGGATTACTAACATTTACGAAGGAACCACCCAGCTCCAGATTGTCGCGGCAATCGGGCCGGTTACTTCCGGCGTTGCACAGATGATTCTGGACGAATACGACAGGGCAGGCTACAGGCACAGTCCGGATCTGCTTGTAAAAGTAAGAGAAGCCCGGAATCTTTTCGATGAAACCCTGGAATATGCAAAGGCTTACAAAGACCATGAACATTTTCTAACCTTCCATTCCCGGCGTCTTGTGGAAATGGCAACGGATCTTGTGCTAAGCTACTTGCTGCTCCGCGACGGAAACCACAACGAACGAAAACAAAAAGCAGCCGCTGTCTTTATTGCTAAAATGCCTTCAAGAATCAGGGCAAACAGGGATTTCATTCTTGGCGAAGATGGAACCCTGCTAAAAAATTACCAGGCGGTAATCGGCAAAACAAGCGATATTTAAAATCTTGCACCCTCAAGTGCGCTGCGATAACCGGTAAACATCCGGTTATAATATTGAAATGTGGGGCTTACCTTAAACACATCCCAGCGTACTATATTATCCGGAGCTATCTCTGTTCTTGACAAGAGAGATGATCCGTCTCCTTTCCACGGATTTGCAGTAACTATGGATTTTATACCGGACGGAACAGAACTTGCAACATTTCTTCCGGAAGAATTATAAGTATATGTGTTATTGTAATCATAATTTATTCCCGCAACCATTTCTGAATGAATTGTTGTGCCGGAAGTTTGTACACGGACATGTGCAATATACATATTGGCCTTGTCTTTTTCAAAATACAACAGTTTGTCAAGCGATGCCTTGTTAAAACTATCAGCCAGCGCTACTTTAAATTCTCCCCCTGTCAAAGCAGTCATCAGATTAGCCATAATTCCGTTTCCCAATGCGGAACCAAATATGCTGTTTGGATCCTTAAAATAATACCCGTTCTCCTTTGCAAATTTATTTACCCATTCAGGGTCCAGATCATTTCCGGTCAGGGTAGATGCGCCGTACATTGCGGAAAATAACATGCACCCATAATCATAAAGGGAATAAAATGTTTCCAGACTAACGCCAAGTTCTTTTTGCAGTTTTTTATTTGTTTTTATATAATTATAAATCTCTATATCGCTTTTTTCCGAAAAAAGAGTCTTGTCACCGGAATATTCGTTTATATTGGCGAAAATTTCCCTGTATTTTTTTACAGCCTCTTTTAGCTGTGAATCGTTTATTTTGTCCACCTGTTCCTTTGGCATTGCATTAAGCAGAATAACATTCCTGTAGGCTTCCTGTCCGTTTTGTTTATGTGCATCTGCTGTTATCCACTTCCAGTAATAATCCTCGTCATTTTTGTAAAATGCGTTTAAATAATCATCAAAAACTTCACCGGTTCCTGCTTGTGAAATTAAATAGCTTTCAAACCAGAAATCTTCATTATTCATATAAAACCAGGTATAGTCATTGTTAACCCTGTCACCCATCATAATTCTGGCTATGGAAGCAATTTTTAATTCGTTAAAATCAGAATTGCCGTATCCGCTTCGATATGCTTCATGTCCCAGAATAACACCCAGCCTCATCTGCTCTGAAACATCCATATTGTCATTATAACCGTTTAAATAGACCACCTTCCTTCCGCTTTCCATTTTGGACAATGCCGCATAATCGGCGCTGCCATCTGCGGCCCGTAAATCTATGCCGCCCCCAAGTATTTCTCTGAGCTGTTTCTTTTGTATTGAATCTCCGAATCCGTATTGTACACGCAGGGCTACAGGAACATTCAGGTTTTTCCCGGCATAGGCATTTATTCCGGCATTTGTCCCGACAACATCCAGACCTCTGATAAAACCCGTCAGTGCTGTATAACCGGCATCCATGCCGCCGCTGCCCATATTCATTGAAACACCGTTTTTTCCCAGATGTAATTCCAGCAAGCCATGCTGAACCGGATTATTATATACGTTAAAAAAGCTGAAATTATTTATATTCAGGACATTCATGGCAAAATCGCCCGCAAGTGCATAATTTATGCCTTGTCCGGCAAGTCCGCCTAGAAAATTATTAAATGTACCGACATCATTTATATTTTTATTGGAAAAACCGGTCAACTTTGAAGCATTATCTCCGGTATTCCAAAAACCCATCATTCCCGATGTAAAGGTACTGGTTCCGGAAATGGCTGTACTGATAAGGCCGTTTTTCATTCCTGCCCCAAAAATATCCCGGGACCAGCCAAATTCTCCATTGTTATAGGTAACGGCGCTGACAGCGCTGGTTACTGTTCCGGTACTTAGGGTCTGAACTCCGGTCATAAAGGTTTTGGCGGCGACTCCGGAAAATCCCGGTCCGGCCAAATCCGTTAAATTTTTTGTAAGGCCCGCAAACTTCGATGCGCCGTCCAGGGTATGGCCAAAACCGCTGAAAAGCACTCCTCCGGCGGTGTTTAGGGCGCCTGTTACAGCGCTTTTGCCGAATTCTACGCCGACTTCTCCCCAGCT
>JAIRRF010000224.1 GCA_031256115.1 Treponema sp. | reverse complement strand
AACAAGTGACCTTGCGTTACATGGAACGTAGGGAACCGGCTGCGGTGCTTATCAATCCCCGGCCTAATGCGCGGTATCTAAAAAACAGCCCGGAGTCTATCCTTGTCGGCTTTACCTGGAACAGGATAAATCTTGAATCCGGAGAACTCCTGCATCTGGAAATTTCGGATGACCGAAGTTTTTCCAGAATAACCTGGACTGTCGAAGGCCTTAACAGTTCTGCGGAAACGGTTCTGGATGCAGGACTTTGGCATTGGCGGCTTTCCCTGTCCGGAACTATTCTTTCTACCGGACGTTTTACCATAATAGATGCAAGGGGTCCTGCGCTTTTAAGTCCGGCAATGGACGGCCTTTACCGTTATCAGTACGAACTGCCGGCCATGCGTTTCCAGTGGTCCGAAATAGAGGAGGCGTCACATTACCTGCTGGATGTCTCCGATTCGCAAAATTTTAACAACCCCCGGATACGAAAACAGACGGCGGCGGCTTTTTTTGCAGATTCGAGCCTTGGGCCGGGTACCTGGTATTGGCGGGTAATGCCGGTTTTTTCCTCCGGCTATGAGGGCAACGGTGCTTATTCTTCCATTGGTTCATTTCGCATTGAACAGGGCGATTCAAATGAGTTTGTTATGACGACCATACCGGCTTCCCTCCCTTCATTGCCGGAGACAAGTATTCCTCCTGTGATAGAACAGACAGCCCCGGCGCCCTTGTCTGTCGCGGGGAACCGGTTTCCCCCTGGTGGACACCGCATCGGTATAGAAGAACTACGGAGCCGGAACAACCTTGTTTTTAGCTGGACAGCAGTACAGGGAGCCAATGCATATATCTTTACTCTTTATCAGCAAACTACCAACGGAAGACGGCAAATTATCCGAAGAGCCCCCGAGAACCGTACCAGCTTTACCCTGGAAAATCTTGATCAACTGGACAGGGGGACTTTTTATTGGCAGGTAGAAGCGGTAAACCTAAGCCGGAACGGTTTAATTGAACGTCGAGGCAGAATTACAGAAAATTCTTTTGTTCTGGATATTCCCTATCCAGGCCCAATCCAGGTAGAAAAACCAGGTCTTCTCTATGGCTTTTAAACATAGTATTCCACGCATAGTCTTTCTGACGGCGATCTTTTCTTTACCGGCGGCTTCTTTTCTGTATGCCCAGGCCGGGGGATACTTCCTGGATACCAGCAATACAGAACTCCGAATTATCCAGCGCCTGGCCTGGAACGGAGACGAAAACACTCTGCGATACCGGGTGCTTGTAGAAAAAGAGGAGGAAAAGGAATACCGGGAGGTACTGCAGGAATTTATTGCTACAGCTTTCATCGAAGTTTCCCTTCCTCCGGGGCAATATCGTTTCCGGGTGGTTCCCTATGATTATCTGAACCAGCCAGGTGAAGGTTCCGGATGGGTTATTTTTGAGATATTGTCCGTCCCTGTCCCCGTACTGGAAAATGTCTTTCCGGTCCTTTTTTATCTTGACAATGATACTGTACACGAAATATATATTTCCGGAAAAAATCTGGACAACAATACCGAAATATCCCTGCGCCATATAGGCGGAAACCTTGGTGATGAAACTGTCTCTCCTGTTGGGATGCAGATCATATCACAAGGCAGCCGGATCCGGCTTTATTTTGACAATAAGCAGCTTGCTCCGGGAAATTATGAGATCCATGTCAGAAATCTCTGGAGGCGGGAAACAAGTATGGGGGGAATCACTTTTGCCTACCCTGAATCAATGAACGAAGAATCAACTGCTCATCCTGATCCGGAGGAGACATTTAAATACATTAAGCCCTTTATAATATCTTTTAGTGCTGCCTGGATGCCGCTCATCCCCGTTTACGGAGAAGAAAAACCGTTTTACAGCCGGACCCTTGACGGCTCATCGCACCGGTTAGCATTGATTGATCAAAAACCGGATTTATTTAATTTTGGACTGGAATTGGCGGTATCCTGGCATACCACCGGTACCTCAGAAGAAAACTCATTACACCATGACGCTTCCGCAGAGCTTAACATGCTGTTCAGGAAATGGCTGCCAGGCCGGAGAATAGCCCTTACCTTCCGTATAGGTGCCGGTTTATTTTTTCTGCCGGATAATCAGGAAAAAACCGGTCTCCATACAAACCTGGGCACCTCTTTCCTTTGGCTGGCTTTAGAACACCTGTATTTGGAGGCCGGTCTGGATTACAAACACCTGTTCACGGGGACAGGCTTCGGCTGTTTCCGGCCATGGATTGGATTGGGCTGGCAATTTTAGGGACAGAGAACAATCTATGGGTAGCAGGCTTGAAGACATTGCAAGGATCGCAGGGGTAAACCCCTCTACGGTTTCAAGAACCATCAACAAACCGGAAAAGGTAAAATTAAAAACCCGTCAAAAAATCGAAGCCATCATCAATGAACAGGGATATAAACCTAATTTTTTTGCACAGGGCTTAATGAAGCAGAAGACCGATTCCGTAGGAATTATAACCCCCCTCCATGCAAATCCTTATTTTAATGAAATAATCGAACCCATGGAACATCTGTTGACCCCGGACGGTACATATATTTACCTTTGCAACTGTGAAAGCAACATTGATCTGGAAAGGAAGTACCTTGACGAATTGATACGGAGAAAAATTGACGCTCTTTTTGTTATTGAAAGTCCGAGCCTGAATACAGCTGACAACCTATATACAAAAAGTAACTTTGACTGTCCTGTAATCCTTATCAACCAACATATAAAACCATGCAAAGATAATTATGTTATACGTTGTGATCAGGAGCCGGGAATTGCAGAAGTATTTGATGAAGTTAAAAAACACAGGCTGTACCCGTTCATCCTGTTTATCCCGGCTGAAAGATCCTATTCGTATATTCTTAAGGAAAGACTTTTTAATGATTGGCGGCAAAAAAACCACTTTAACAACAAGCAGGTACAATGTGTCAAACTTGAAAATCTTCTGGAACCCAATAATGAAGAATCAGTCCGGAACAGCTATGAAACAGCCAAAAATCTTTTTACCAGGTTTTGTCCCAGATCTATCCTGGTCGGAAACGATCTAATGGCCATGGGCGTTCTTGCTGCCGCCCGTGACGCAGGGATTGCGGTTCCGAAAGAGTTATCTATTGCAGGAGTGGATAACACCATTTTTTCCAGAACCAGCGTTCCGGCCCTGAGTACCATAGACTTAAGGATGGGTGAAATCGGAACCAAGGCGGCAGAGATATACCAAAAAATAAAGAAAGAACCCCTGGCAGCGCATGAGCATATTTTAACTATACC
>JAIRRF010000122.1 GCA_031256115.1 Treponema sp. | reverse complement strand
ACTTTTAACAATCTTTGAAGAAAAAATGCTGTTAAGTGGTTTGTGTAGTTGCTTGTATAGTTGACATAGTGATATAGGTATATATGATATAATTGCCGTATTGCCGTATTGCCGTATTGCCGTATTGCCGTATTGCCGTATTGCCGTATTGCCGAGCGGCCCTTCGGCCTTTATTGTAAATTGGGATTTTTCTGGGCCTACGCCGTGCCGCATTTGATTCGTCAACGCCCTCAATGTTTCGGGCGCTTTTTCCGGGCGTGCCTGATTGCCGGAATTGGATATTCTGTTCAAGATAGCGCCCATTATATCTTTCCTATACCGAAATTAATTGTTATTATTCTGTACACATAAATCAGAGTTTGTCATGAGTAATCACGCACGGTTTTGCCAAAAAACGTAAAAAAAACAGGGAAATTTGACGAATTTAGGGAAAAATATCTTGACAAGTTGTCAAATAGACATCATTTTTTATTTATGAAAGCAATGGTCGTTGGAGAGTTAAAAGCCAATTTCTCACAAATCCTTGATGAAGTACGGAGCGGAAAAAAGGTGGGAATACTGTACGGCAGGGCAAAAAAACCTGTGGCAATGATTGTCCCCTATCATGAAGAACAAATTGCCGAACGGAAGATAGGTATTCTGGACGGTAAAGTAAAGATAAAATTCAAAGATGATTTTGCAATGACCGCTGAGGAATTGTGCAATCTTTGAAGCTGCTGCTGGATACCCATACATTATTATGGACAATCGGGAAAAGCAGTGAATTATCGGAAAGAGTTATATGCGAAATCAAGAATGTAAATAATGACATATTGGTAAGCGCTGTTTCATTATGGGAAATCGCATTAAAACAAAGCATTGGTAAATTGGTTGTGGATTTTGATATTCAAAATATTCCTGAATATTGCAATCAAATGGGATTTCAGTTGCTTTCGCTGGAACCAATCGAAGCGCTCAACAGCGTACGGCTCCCGCAAAAAGAAAGGCACAGGGACCCTTTTGATCGAATGTTAATTTTCCAATGCATAAAAAACAATTTTCTTCTGGTAAGCAAAGACAAAAAAATTGAAGCTTATAAGGAAGACGGGTTGGAATATTTGTGGTAAGTCTGGTTTAATACCCCGCGGCTTGCCGCGGGGAGGTTCATTGTATGCCAAGGGGTAAATGCTGATCACGACCATGATCTAATGCACTTCATGGTCGTGAAGTAATGCGCTTCATGGTCATGAAGTAATGCGCTTCATGGTCATGAAGTAATGCACTTCATGGTCGTGAAGTAATGCACTTCATGGTCATGAAGTAATGCGCTTCATGGTCATGAAGTAATGCGCTTCATGGTCGTGAAGTAATGCACTTCATGGTCATGAAGTAATGTACTTCCTTGCGGGCGAGCTTCAGGACGGCGCCATACACCGGCTTGACGACATTACATTTGTATAACAGTATTATTACCTGAGGCAGGTTTGTGGAAGCAACAGAAGCATTAACATTTGGTTGTTCCAGGCATTAAGGAAAAATCTATTCCGGAAGGTTTTTTACCAAGAGAATGGTAATATCATAGCCGCTCCAGGTCCAGCCGGGAACGGATTCCGGTTTTGTCATATATGCAGGAAAGGATGTTTTCTACAGTGCGGCGGCTGAGGCCAAGGCGGCTGGCGATTTCTATATTCGAAAACCCGCTTTTTACCAGGCTTAGTATTTCCGTTTCCCGCCTGCTTAGGAGGCTGAAAAGGTCAGTGGTATTTTGGAGCCTTTTCTGTGCCGTATCGTCAATCCAGGTTTCACCCTCAAGGGCTTTAAAGAGAGCCTGTTCCAGTTCCTGCTCGCTGCGGCGCTTGGTAACATAGACCCGCACTCCCATGCCCAGGGCTGTCCTTACATGGGGGTAATCATCATAAGAGGAATAAACCGCCATGACTGGGGCGGCTCTTGTTTTTTGCTCCTCCAGCCAGGGAATAATATCAAGGCCCCAGCCGTCTTCCAGTTGAATATCCAGCAGCACAAGATCAGGGGCGGTTTTAGCCAGCAGTTTTTTTGCTTCCGCCAGGGTAGAGGCTGTTCCTGTTACCCGCCAGCGGCCGGTTCCGGTAAAATAAGCGGCCAGGCCGTCACGCATAACCGGATGGTCTTCGATAATGACGATGCCGGGCCTTTTCCGTTTCAAAGTTTTAGCCACCGGCAAACTCCCTGGCTTCCGGGGCCGCAGTTTTCATGGCGGGCAATTCAATGCGCACCATTAGGCCATTGCCGCTTTCGCTTTTAAAATCAAGCTTTGCCCCCAGAATAATCGCCCGCTGCCGCATGCTCCTTATGCCAAGCCCCGGCATACCCGGTATACTGCGTATACCTACACCATCATCGGAAACGCAAATCAGAATATGCTCCGGTGTGCTGCGCCGTACTACCAGAACCGCCCGGTGAGCTCCGGAATGTTTTTCAATGTTGGTAAAAGATTCCTGTACCATACGGAAAAGATGGAGCTGGTTTTCCGGGCTTAAAACTGCAAAGTCCAGATCTTCCTCTATGGAACAGACGCATTCAATTCCACTCCTTTTGCTGAACTGTACGCAGAGATCCGCCAAAGAGTCTTTTAGAAAGAGCCGGACAAAATCCGGCGGCATGAGCTCCGTACAGATTAAGCGGATTTGGCTGGATAGCGCCGGGTCCCGGACCAGGGGCAGTACGGAATCGTGGAGCTCCCGGGAAATACGCCGGCGTTCTTCCTCAAGTTCTTCAATTGCCAAACCGGAAAAGGCAAGGCTTTCCCGTTCACTTTCCTGGGTACGGCGTATGGACAGATACAGGTAACATAAACAAAACATAAGGACCGCGATGATAAACACCGAGATCCAAACCAGGCTGATAAAATTTGTATGTTCAACTCCTTCAGGAATCATAACTTTATACTACAGAATACTGGACAGTTTTTCAATTTATTCGAAAGTCTGGTTTAATACCCCGAGGCTTGCCTCGGGGAGCCTCTTGGGATATATTTTTATAATGATCAGGATCTTCGCTAAGTATACAGGAAGCTTCGCCGGAGGATTCGCCGCACGGTTAATCATTTGCCTTGCCGGGGTGCTTCTGAACGTAGTAATTACCATATTGTTTTACAGGATACCGCTGTATATGGATACCATCATGACCGTAGCCGTTACCTTTTTGTGCGGTCTTCCCTGGGGAGTTCTATGCGGCGTGCTTACAAGCATCACCGGCCATACGCTTTGGTTTTGGAGCTGGCTGGCTTATCTTTTTACCCTTTGCAGTATTGCCACGGCCATTATTACCTGGCTGTTCATCCGTTTCTTTCCAGGGGCCTTAACTGTTGTCATCGAAGGGGAGTCTAAAACACAAACAATTGCTTTCAGGAGCAGTTATTTAAACAGGATTATGGACAGGGTTGTGGCGCTGATTCTTTTATCCTTTGCCCTGTGTATCGCTATGAGTATTCTGGGAGGGCTGATTTCAGTTTTTATCCAGTTTATTAATAATGCATATACTGACGATCCCAACAGATTTGCTTTCCTGGGCCGTGTCCTTTTTGACGAGAATTCCCCGGTAATCCTGGTGGAGATCATGTCCCGTATTCCGGTAAACATCGTTGACCGCCTGATAGCTGCCTTTGCCGGTTTCGGTATTGCCCTGGGATTTCACAGTCTTCTGCAGAGACTAACCATTAAGGTTTAAATGTAAGGTAAAAATGCGTATTTTATCCTGGAATGTAAACGGTATCAGGGCGGTAGAAAAACGGGGTTTTTCCCGGTGGTTCACGGCGGAATCCCCGAATATTCTCTGCCTTCAAGAGACCAAGGCCCGGCCCGAACAACTTTCGGAAGAATTGATTAAGCCGCGGGATAAAGCAGGAAAGCCATACTATTCCTATTGGGCAAGCGCCAAAAAGGCCGGTTATTCCGGGGTGGCGGTTTATTCCCGTGAAGAGCCGGAAGATGTAAAACTCCTGGGAATAGCGGACTTTGACGATGAAGGAAGAGTCCTCCAGGCTTTTTTCAGGGATTTTGTGTTGATTACGGCATATTTTCCCAACTCCCAGGAGGCCGGAAAACGGCTTTCCTACAAACTTGCCTTTTGCGATGTAATCCTTACTTATTGTAAAAAACTTGTTAAGCAGGGAAAACACTTTGTATTATGCGGGGATTACAATATTGCCCACACGGCCATCGATCTTGCCCGGCCAAAGGAAAACGAAGGAAACGCAGGATATTTGCCCGAAGAAAGGGCCTGGATGGATTCCTTTACCAAAGCGGGTTTTGTAGATACATTCCGGCATTTCCATCCCGAAGAGAAAGGACACTACAGTTGGTGGTCCTATAGAGTGAATGCCCGGGAACGGAATGTGGGCTGGCGTATCGATTACCACTGTGTGGATCCGGCTTTTCTTCCGATGGTTAAGCGTTCGATTATCCGTCCCGATGTGGAAGGTTCCGATCATTGCCCGGTAGAAATAGAACTGGACAGGATGTAATCCTCCAACGCAGTTGGTGAAACTTCCCGGACAACTCCAGTAACTTTTTATTTTTATTTTTGTTATAGTATAGACCTAAATGAATATAAAAAAGCGTACAATTCCGCTGTTTATCCTTGTTACAGGATTCTTATATGCCCAGGATATCCGCCTTACTCTGGAAGATGCCTGTGTTCTGGCGGAACAGAATTCCATTGCCCTCCAAAAGCAAGCTGTCGATCTGGAATTTGACCGGATCAAAGCAAAAAGCCTCTGGGCCCAGGTTTTTCCGACTATTAACGTAAGCGGTGGGGCCAGGTACTCCATCCCCCTTAATTCAGATGCTCCGAAAACAGATCCTTCATATACGGCAACGCTTAATCTCCGGTTGGGGCTTAGCGCGGGTCTTCCTCTTACCATGACCAATATTTCCCTGGCCTATAAAAACAATCTTCTTAACTATGAACAGGCCCGGCGGGTTCTGGTAAATCAAACCGCAAAGACCTTTTATTCCCTTCTGGCCCAGAAGGACAGGCTCCAGGTGCTGGAAGGTACCATGCGGCTGGCGGCGGAACAGCTTGCCCGGAACCGTATTGCCCGGCAGAGCGGTTATATCGGAGAACTGGATTTTCTATCCACCCAGGTCGGCGCCGAAAGGGCAAGATTAAACCACAGCAGGGCTCTTACGGATTATCAAAACGCCCTGGGGAAATTCCTGGCCGCCCTGGGGCTGGATCCAAATAAACCGGTAATACTGGTAGGGGATTCCGGAATAACTAAACTTTCTTTAAATTCGGAAGTCCTTATCCATGAACGTCTTGCATTGCGGCCCGACATAATCTACCAGCGAAACGAAATTGAGCGGTTAAAAAATACCCGGGCCGAGACTTTCCTTTCCTCCAAAGCCCCTTCGGTAGATCTTTTTGCATCCTGGGGTGCTTCTGCAAAAAGCGGCTTTGACGATATGCTCAGCGCCGGTATTTCGGTTACGATTCCGATTGATCCCTGGGTGCCCAGAACCAGGACAGATCAGGCCGTAAAGCGTTCTGACGGGGAGTATCAAAAGGCCCAACTGGAATTGATAAGCATGGAGGACAATGCCCGACAGGAAATCCAGTCTTATACGGACAGTATCGGAAATACCTGGACCGAAGTAGAAATAGCCAGACTTCAGGCAGGCTATGCCCAAAGAGCCTTTGAATTGGCGGAACAATTCTACAGAAGGGGAACCATGAGCTATCTTGATTTTGAAGCAGTCCGTAACAGGCTTGATGACGCCCGTCAACAACAGTTTCAAAGCGAACTTGCGTACAAGATCCTGGTTCTGGATCTTGCTTCTTCCCTTAATATGGAAGAAGGAGAATTGAAGAATTATTCCAGATAGGGAAAGACGGTGAAAAATAAAAAAGCCAAAATAACGGTTATTCTGATTTTTCTTAGCAGTGTTTTTCTGATTCTTATTGTGTTCAGGATAGTCCGGGGCTTTGTTCCTGCTGCCGGGCCTTCTCTGCAAACTCCCGGAGCCCAAACGGGCGGCCCGCCAAGTGGCCCGCCAAGTGGCCCGCCAAATGGCCAAAACCGCGGTTCCGGCCAGGGCGGCCAATCCGGCGGCGGGGGTCAGGAAGGCCAGCGGGGCGGCCAAAACAGGCAGGGCGATCAAGGCG
>JAIRRF010000060.1 GCA_031256115.1 Treponema sp. | reverse complement strand
TGCTGCCCTAAACTGCACAGTGGATCTATGTAAATTATAAAAACATTATTCAATCGAACCGGATGAAGATCCCCTTCGGCATTTCCCAGATCTGCAAGGCCTTCCGCAACGAGATCGTTACCAAAAATTTTATCTTCCGGACCTGTGAATTTGAACAGATGGAACTGCAATATTTTGTTAAGCCCGGTTCGGATGTGGAATGGTTTAATGAATGGAAAAAACGCCGCTGGGCCTACTACGAAAAACTAGGAGTAAAGGTTGATCATCTGCGCTGGCACCGGCACGGCCCGGACGAACTGGCCCATTATGCCAAAGACGCCTACGACATTCAATACCTTTTCCCCATGGGCTGGCGGGAACTGGAGGGGATCCACAACAGAACCGACTACGACCTTAACCGGCATACCAAGTATTCCGGCAAGGATTTACAGTACATCGATCAGGACAACAATAACGACCGCTATATTCCATTTATTATAGAAACTTCCGCGGGCCTTACCCGGACTCTGCTAATGTTGATCTGTGACGCCTATGACGAAGAAAAGGTCGCTTCCGAGAAAAATTCGGACAGTTCCGAAGGAACTGTAAGCGGAACCGAAGGTTCCGCGGATGATTGGAGAACTGTGTTGCGTTTCCACCCCTCGGTAGCTCCGGTTACAACGGCAGTAATGCCCCTGATGAAAAAAGACGGCCTGGCGGAACTGGCCCAGGATATACGGAACGAATTAAAAGAAGACTTTGCCACCGACTACGATCAGGCAGGGGCCATAGGCCGGCGCTACCGCCGCCAGGACGAAGCTGGGACGCCCTTCTGTATTACCGTGGACTATCAATCCAAGGATGACGGCACCGTTACTCTCCGTTACCGGGATTCCATGGAACAGATACGCATTCCCCGCCTGGAATTGGCGAAAAAGATCCGGCAGGAAATAAAGGATTATAAACGAAACAAGTGAAAACCGAGCTGTTTACCTTTTGTGATTTTGCCCAGGAAAGCGGGGGCAAACTAACTATCGTAGGCACCTTTGATACGATTATTTCGCGGAACTTTCCCTGTATCCATCCACAGCTTTCGGTGGTACTCCGAATCCGTTTTGATCTATGGGAGTTTTCCGGCCATAACTTTCGCATAGAAGCACGGGACCTGGATGGTGAAATTAACATAGAACCTGTTACAGGAATGATGGAAGTACAGGGAGCAGGAAACGCCACCGCTGTATCCCATCTGGTATTTACCATTACCAATCTGCATTTTCAGAACAGCGGTGTAGTTAATTTTGTTCTTTTTATCGACGACAGGGAAATAGCTTCCCTGCCCCTGTATATACGAAAAGGCTAAACAGGAGGAAACCATGATAGGAGCATTTTCGGTCAGTTTAACCGTAAAAGACATTAATGCTTCCAAAGATTTTTATGTAAAATTGGGGTTTCATGTCTTTGGAGGGGATATAACTCAAAATTGGCTCATCATGCAAAATGGCGACTGTACTATCGGTCTTTTTCAGGGGATGTTTCCAAAAAACACTTTAACTTTTAATCCCGGATGGAATAATAAGGCCGAGGAGCTAAATCCCTTTAAAGATGTTCGGGTTTTACAGGAGGATTTACAAAAAAAAGGGATTACTATAATTAACGGTGCGGATCTGAATACCACGGGCCCAGCCAGCTTTATGATTGAAGATCCTGACGGAAATCCGATTCTTGTGGATCAGCACCGGTAAGTAGCAACAAATCTGCGATTACAAGCGCCGTCATGGCTTCTACCACCGGCAGTACCCGGGGAAGAATGCAAAGGTCATGCCGTCCCTGAATGGCTATTTGTCTTGCGGCGTTGTTCCGGTCCACGGTGCTTTGCTCCGTTGCAATTGTAGGCACAGGCTTAAAAGCCGCCCGGAAGAAAATATCCATACCATTGGAGATTCCCCCCAGCATCCCCCCGGCATTGTTGCTTTTGAAACTGCTGTTTTTTCCTCCAACAGGCTTGGAGTAGTTTGGCGGAATCAGGGGAACATCGTGATAGGCCGATCCTGTTGACGAAGCGGCGGCAAAACCCGCGCCGAATTCAATTCCCTTACATGCTCCAATCGAAAGAATTGCATGGCCCAAAAGCGCTCCGAGTTTATCAAAAACCGGTTCCCCCAATCCGGCGGGAACTCCGGTGATACGGCATACGGCGATACCCCCGGCACTGTTCCCCTTTGATTTAAGTTTTTCCAGTTTAGCGTAAATTTGTTCGGCGGTCTTTTTACAGGGGACACAAAGCCGGTTTCGTTCAATTTCATTTATGTCAAAATCCGCTTGCTCCGGGCCAGGGGCTTCAATGCCGGCGGCAGCGGCGGTCCATGACCGGATGGCAATGCCGAAAGGAACCAGGAATGCTTTGGCCACGGCTCCTGCGGCAACCCGGCCCAGGGTTTCCCGTCCCGAGCTGCGGCCCCCGCCCCGGTGATCCCGGAAACCGTACTTTGCCTCCCAGGTCCAATCCGCATGGCCTGGACGGTAAAGGTCTTTTAGTTCGTCGTAATCGCCGGGACGGCAATCACCGTTTCGGATAATAATTGCAATGGGGGTTCCCAGGGTTT
>JAIRRF010000023.1 GCA_031256115.1 Treponema sp. | reverse complement strand
AATAACCAATCCATTCAAATCCCCGTTCAAAAACTTTGCGGGAAGGGCGGCGTTTTCGTTCTGCAAAGATGTCAAAAAGATCGCTGCACCATAACCGTAAGCCGTTATTCAACACTGTATCGTTGCGGGCTATCCATCGTTCGCCGCCTCTGACTCCTTCGCCAACCAAAAGGAGGGAGGGAGCTGCTTTTTTAATTGCCTGAAGAATGGTAGTTTCTTCCTGGTGCTTAAAGTTTCCTACAAAACGGCCTACAATCCGCAGCTGGGGAAAGGTTTGGCGGATATTTTTCTCTGCCCGCATCAGGCTTCTCATCTTTCCCCCTAAAAGGTATATGGATAGTCCGCGTTTTTCCAGGATTGATAAAAGGCTGATTACAAAGTCAAAGGGCATATAACGGTAAACTTTTTTCTTTTTAAGAAACCGGACTCCCTTAACCAGGCTCTTGGAAATGGGAATGATCATGGCAGCTCTTTGAACATAGGGCCGGTATTCATAATTATTCCTGGCCAATAAAAGATCCCAAAGGGAAAGGAGGATCACATTCTGACCTGTACTTTCTTCCAACAGTTTATAGATTGTGTCCTCAAGCTGTTCAGGTATTACAATATCAAGGGGTACCCTTAAAAGGTTGGTCCTTTCTATTGTTGTTTCAACATCCACAAGGCTCCCTCTTGTAAAATTATTTTTACTGCCGCGGCAGTAAAAAGAGACGCCGTTTCGGTCCGTAGAACCGTGGTCCCAAAACTTAACAATTTAAACCCGGCATTTAAAAAACAGTTAAGTTCAGAACCGGAAAAACCTCCCTCCGGGCCTACCGCCAATGCTGTCAACGCCGGCTTTTTATTAAGATACCGGTGAAAACTTCCCTGTGCAAGGGGGTTGCTCAAAATTTGCAAGGTACCTGAAGCAGCATTTTCACCGCCAGCAAGAGGGGAACCGCGATTCTCCGAATCGACGCCTTGAGACTCGGTTGGGTATACCATGGCGGAAGGACTAAAAACCAGGCCCAGGGTTTCTCCTGATGTACCGGCCCGTAGTTCTTCCCAATAAGCCAATAATCCATTGACCGTTTGTATGCCCCGTACTTTGGTATTTACAAAAGAGCCGCTTTGCTGGCGGGCTTCTTTTATGATGCGCCGCCATCTTTCGAGCCGTTCATCTATGGATTTTTTTTGGAGAGTGGAGTATTCCGACACAAAGGAAACTACTTCGTTGATTTCCAGTTCCGCAGCCTGCCTGATAATCAGATCCATCCTGGTTCCTCTGGGTAATGCCTGGAATAAAACAATGGCTGTCTGTTGTTTTGGATTATCCCCGGATTGTTCCATGGTTTTTACAGAACCTGTTAGGGTGTTATCGTTTATACTGCATACGGTAACCTTAACAAGACAGGCAGGGGGGGAATCCGGTAAACGGGCGTTAAAAACATCGCCGGGTTTAACACGGCGGACATGGACCAAATAGTGGTATTCTTTACCGCAGATCCGGACAAGGCCGTCCCTGTCCGGATTTTTTTTAAGAAGAAATTGCTTCACTTAAAATACTGCATCAGGAAGCCAAAAGCAGGGTATTCGTTTCTTCCTGCAGTGCTTTTAGTGTTTTGCTGTTTTTCATTAGTTCCGAATAATTCCCGCTGCGTAGTATTTGTACCGCTTCCTTTAGCTGGACATCGTATTCCAGATCGTAAACAGGGGCAATTACCGTACGATTCTGTTCATTGCGGATAAGTCTGCGGAGGAAAATTGAATCCAGGCCGTATCCGGCGTTAAGCTCCTTTACAAAGTTATCCACCTGAAGGTTTGTAGCTCTGGGGTTTTCTTTTACAAAAACAGGAATGACATTGGATGCAATCAGTTCTCTAAGCTTTTCCGCATCGTCCGCAGAAAAATCAGGGGTAAGCACTTCCTTGTCAGGCGGTATTCCTATTTTGTCGATGCTTGCATCGCTGGGTGTATAGTACCGTGCGGTGGTGATTCGAAATCCGGCGTTATCGCCTACGGGGATCACCCTTTGTACCGAACCTTTGCCGAAGGTTTTTTCTCCCACCAGATATGCCCTGCCCCGGTCTTTTAAGGCGCCCGCCACTATTTCCGAAGCGGAAGCTGAACCTCTGTTGATTAATATAATAACCGGTATATTCTGGGGTACTTCGGAACGTCGTCCCGCATTATAACTGCGGACTTCTGCGGGGATCCTGGATTTAGTGGAAACAATAAGACCTCCTTCCAGAAAAAGTTCGCAAATTCCGACTGCGGATTCCATAAGTCCTCCGGGATTGTTTCGCAAATCAATAACCAGGGCTTTATAGTTTTTTCGTTTAAAATCGTCCAGGGCTTCTTTGGTACGGGTTACGGTCATGGGCGTAAAGGAGATAATCCGTACATAACCAATATCATCTATCATTTCATGTTTAATGACCGGAACTTCGATCACTGCTCTGGTTAGGGTAACAGGGAATTCCAGTATGGTTCCGCGGCGGATTAACAATTTTACATTGGTACCCGGTACCCCCCTAAGCCTGGAAAGTACCGTATCCATGGACAGAACATCGGTGGATTCACCGTCTATTTCTATGATTAAATCTCCGGGGTTTATCCCCGCCCGCCAGCCTGGGGTATCTTCTATGGGGGCGGATACTTCTACAAATGGAGGAGTCCCGTCAGGTTTGGTTTCCAGGGGTTTGCTGATATAAAGCCCAACCCCGCCAAAACGGCCTGAAGTTCTTTCGTTTAAATCGTCATATTCCCTGGCAGGAAGAAAGGCAGAATGAGGATCCCCCAGGGATTCAAACATTCCTTTCATGGTTCCTTCAAAAACGGTTTGGGGGTCTACCTCGTCTACATAGTTCCGCTG
>JAIRRF010000306.1 GCA_031256115.1 Treponema sp. | reverse complement strand
TCGCCGACGCTTTTCATCTCACTGCCGATACGGTTTTCCACATTTTTAAATTTGGTAAGATCCCAGCGGGGAACTTTAAGGACAATATAGTCCAGGGCAGGTTCAAAGCAGGACTTTGTTATCCGGGTAATACGGTTTTCTATTTCCGGAAGGGAATAACCCAGGGCTAGTTTGGCCGCCACAAAAGCCAGGGGGTATCCGGTAGCTTTGGAAGCCAGGGCGGAAGACCGGGAAAGCCGGGCGTTTACCTCGATGATCCGGTAGTCTTCGCTTTCCGGATCTAGGGCATACTGGATATTACATTCACCCAGGATACCTAAATGACGGATTACTTCTATGGCAATGCGGCGAAGCTTTTGATACTCCGAATCGGTTAATGTCTGGCATGGAGCAACAACAATGCTTTCTCCGGTATGGATTCCCAGGGGATCAAAATTTTCCATACTGCAGACTGTAATACAATTGTCTATACAATCCCGGACCACCTCAAATTCTATTTCTTTCCATCCTCCAAGCCATTCTTCTATTAAGACCTGGGCCCCGCCGGTCCTGGCAAAAGCCCGATCGCAACGGCTGCGTAGTTCCTTTTCGTTGCGGCAGAGCCCGGAGCCCTGACCTCCAAGGGAATAGGCAGCCCGGACCATCACCGGATACCCAATCGCTGATGCCGCGGCGGCGGCTGTCTCTAATGCTTCCGGTAAATCAAGCGCCGATACTATGCCATTGCCTTTAGCATCGCCGTCACCGGCGCTTACCGCTATGCTCCGGGGAGTCTTAACGCCGATTTCATCAAGGCGTTTAATAAAGCGTTCCCGGTCTTCTGTATCTTCAATAGACTTGACCGGAGTTCCCAAAACATTGACCCCGTACTTGTAAAGAGTCCCATCCCGGTCCAGTTCCACGCCTGCATTAAGGGCGGTCTGTCCGCCGAAAGAAAGAAACAATCCGTCGGGCTTTTCCTTTTCGATCACTTCCTTAATAAATTCCGGGGTAACAGGCAAAAAATAGGTGGCATCCGCCATCCCTTCGCTGGTTTGGATGGTGGCTATGTTGGGGTTTATCAATACTGTTTTGATTCCTTCTTCCTTAAGGGCCTTAAGGGCCTGGGAGCCGGAATAGTCAAATTCTCCTGCCTGGCCGATTTTTAAACCCCCCGAACCAAGGACCAGAACCTTTTTTATTTTATGCATGGTACTTCCAGGGGTACACCCCGGACCTCTTCGATAAAACGATCGAACAAGAATTCCGTGTCCCTGGGGCCGGGGCATCCCTCGGGGTAAAATTGGACTGCCCTAAAGGGGCCGCGGGTGGAGCGGATACCTTCAATGGTATTGTCGTTGTTGTTTATAAACCAGGGTTCCCAACCGGAAGGAAGGGTATCGCTTCGAATGGCAAACCCGTGATTTTGGCTGGTGATATAACAACGTCCGCTTTCCATATCAATACAGGGCTGAGTCTGACCCCGGTGTCCGTAAGGAAGCTTGTAGGTATCAGCTCCCGCTGCCAGGGCCATGATCTGGCATCCCAGACCGATTCCAAAAACCGGTTTGCCATGGCCGAAAGCCCGGCGTACCATGGCTATAGTTTTACCGCAAGCCTTAGGATCGCCGGGGCCGCCGGAAAGTATAATTCCATCAAAATTAAGTCCGGCAGGATCGTGATTCCAGGGAATACGGATTATCCGTACTCCCCGGGCAATGAGACAGCGGATAATGCCTGCCTTGGCGCCGCAGTCTATCAGAACGATTACGGGCGCTTCAGTATCCGGCAGGCCGGCGCCTTTCAATGTGGATGTCGATACTTCCATAGGAAAAACCTCTACCGGAGAGACCTCCGGGACAGGATGGGAAACCATCCCCGAATCAAAGCTAACATCATTGCTTCCCTCAACCACAATTTTTCCCATCATCACCCCTTGATTTCTTAGGCGGATCGTCAGGGCTCTGGTATCAATTCCATAAATGCCGGGGACATTGTTTTTTTCCAGCCATGAAGAAAGGGTAGTGCTGCAAGTGTAATGGCTTGGTTTTCCGCAGGGTTCAAATACTACAAAACCGGAAACCTGTATTCGGGAGGATTCAAAATGGACGGGAATACCCGCTTCGTTAAAAACAGGTTCCCCGTTTTTGGTAAGAGGTACACCGCAGTTCCCAACCAGGGGGTAGGATGAAACGAGAATCTGACCCCGGTAACCCGGATCTGTCAGATATTGAAGATAGCCATTCATGGCGGTGGTAAAAACTACTTCCCCCGCCCGGGACAGGACCCCGCCGAAGGACCAGCCTGGGTATTCAGACCCATCCTCCAGAACAAGTTTGGCTTGTTTTATGGGTTTTGTCATATTTTTGGGCCTTCCATGGCCCCTTTTCCTCCTGATGGTCGGCGCAGTTTGAGTTTCAAGTCCAGGAAGGCAGATGATTCATCGTATCATAAGTGATTTGTACTTTGGGCCTTCCTGGACTTGAACCAGGGACCTACGGATTATGAGTCCGCAGCTCTAACCAACTGAGCTAAAGGCCCGGATCCTTATTGAATTATGAATACACGAAAAATGCACTACGGGTCAAGTCCATGATAGCAAAAAAAACAAACTTTTACGATACTATACAGGGGGCGGTCTATGGATAAAAACAACAGCTTTCTTTTTACAATTGTACTTTCTTTGGTTTTCTGTGCCGTAACAGGGGCTGAAACTTTTCAATACAAATTTTCTACAGGAAACAAATACAGAATTGTGTCGGTGGTAAACGAAGATGTTTACATTGATCACCAATTCAACCATCGCAGCAGGATTCTTAACCGGGTTTCTATGGAGGTAACCGAAGACGAAGGAGATAAAGCCAAGCACATGGCAGTATTTACCAGTTCCGAACAAATTCTGGAAGGGGACAGCAGCTTTCATTGGAGCAATGAATATACATCAGTTTTTGAGCTGGATAGTCTTGGATATATCACCATTGAACCCATGTATTATATGCCCATGGTCCGGAATGTGCCGGTATTTCCCGGCAGAGATGTAAGAGAAGGGGAAAGCTGGAGCGCAGCCGGCTACGCCATACATGATCTCAGGGAAGCTTTCGGTATAGAAGAACCTTACCGGATTCCTTTTGATGCTCATTATACCTTTTTGGGCAGCCGGGAATGGAAAGGAAAGAGTTATCCGGTTTTTTCCGTATCCTACCGGATTTTCTATGAGCCGGAGGCAGCAAAGGGCCGTATTTGGCCCCGGCGTATCCAGGAGGCTCATGATCAGTTAATCTATTGGGACCTTGAAATTGGCCAGGCCGTATCCTATGACGAAAGTTTCAGGATAATTTTCAGTCTTTCCAACGGCATGACTGTGGAATACAGAGGCAGGGCGGAAGCGGAAATCATAGAATCAGAAATTATGAAGAAAGAAGATGTAGCCCAGAGCATTGCCGATGAAATTGCCCGGCTTGGAATTACCGATGCATCTGTCAGGATTGATGAAGAGGGAATAACCATCAATTTGGAAAATATACAATTTCTGCCCAATTCGGCAATCCTTTTAGAAAGCGAAAAATCAAAACTTGATAAAATTGGGGAAATACTAAAACAATTTGCGGACCGGGATATTCTTGTGGGAGGCCACACTGCCCTGTCAGGAACCGAAGCGGCCAGGTTGAAAACTTCCCAGGACCGGGCGGCGGCGGTGGCGAATTATCTAATCTCGAAAGGCGTACGGGAATCATCTCAAGTGCTGGTCCGGGGTTACGGAGCGGAACGGCCAATTGCGGATAATCGTACAGCCCAGGGAATGCAGCAAAACCGCCGGGTGGAAATAACACTGTTGGAGAACTAGAAGTCTGCCGGACCATTAGAAATGCACCGTTTTATTAATCCTATTGAACGTCTTGGTTCCCGTCTTCTGGAGGTTGAAAAACCTGCCAGATATACCGGAGGAGAATTCGGGGCTTATAAAAAAAACGGAATACTCCGGACGGCCATTGTATTTCCGGATCTTTATGAATTGGGTATGTCCAATCAGGCCCTTAGAATAATATACAACGGCCTCAACCGTATGGAAGGTATTTCCTGCGACAGAGCCTTTGCTCCGGCGCCGGATTTTGAAAAACTCCTTCGTGAAGAAGATTTGCCCCTCTATGGTCTGGATACCGGCATAGCCCTTTCGGACACGGATCTTTTGCTTTTTACCCTGGGTTATGAATTGGGAATAACGGGAATCCTTTCGGTATTGGATAACTCCCGCATTGCCCTTAGAGCGGCAGAACGGAACACTGATGATCCCATTGTGATCATGGGGGGGCCCTGCGTTTCAAATCCCCTGCCGTACAGTCCTTTTATCGACGCATTTTGGATTGGTGAAGCGGAAGCGGGTTTTTTTGATCTTGCCTGGGAATTGCTTAATCTAAAAAAAGCCGGCGCCGCACGATCCGGTTTGCTGGATCGGATTTTAGCGCATCCCCATGTTTGGGCGCCGGGTAAAACCGGAGTACGGCGGGCAATTTTTACAGGATTTGGCAGCCGCGAAAATACCGGTTTACATACCGAGAATCTTCCTGCCGTGTTCCCCGTTTCCAGTATCAGGACTGTTCAACATCACGGCGCTGTGGAAATCATGCGGGGTTGTCCCAATGGCTGTCGTTTTTGTCATGCAGGTTTCTGGTACAGGCCCATGCGTCAAAAGCAGACTGATCTTGTACTGGAAGAAGCGGAAGCTTTTGTTAAACTTGGGGGTTATAGGGAGATATCTTTATCTTCATTGTCCTCGGGCGATTACTGCCACCTTAATCCGCTGGTTGAAGTCCTAAACAGCAGATACCGGGGGCAGCATATTTCTTTCCAGCTTCCGTCTCTTCGGGTTTCCGGTTTTTCTCTTTCGATATTGTCAAAAATATCCGAAGTCAGGAAAAGCGGCCTTACCTTTGCTGTAGAAACTCCCGACAAAGCAAATCAACTTGCATTGAACAAACAGGTAGCCCTTGATGAAGTAGTTTCCATCATTAAGGAGGCAAAAAAAACGGCTGGCGGAGAATAAAATTTTATTTTATGATTGGACTTCCCTTGAATTTTGTAAATATTAATGAGGAAAACCAAATTGTTGATTTTATTTTGGAAGCAGGGAAGGCCGCCGGTTCTCACTTTAATATCAACCTTGGGACCTTTGTTCCTAAACCCCATACACCGTATCAATGGGATGCCCAGTTAAATGAAGAAGTTGCATGGCAAAAACTGTATTATATCAAAGACAAATTAAAACCGAAAGGACATAAAGTCAGCATTCATAGCCCGTTCTTCAGTCTGTTAGAGGGAATTTTTTCCCGGGGGACAGAAAAGGCCGGAGAATTGGCCTTGGAAGCATACAGTGAAGGATGCCGCCTTGATGCCTGGCAGGAACATATAAAAATAGATATATGGAAAGGAATCCTAAATAATAATTTAAACATAGTTAATTTGATTACCAGGAACACAGTAAAAACCGAAAAGCTTCCCTGGTCTGTTATTGAAAGTGGGGTAGGGGAGAAATACCTAAAAAATGAAAAAATAAAATCAAATAATAATATTTCTACATCAGTATGCATGAAATTATGCACACATAAATGTGAAATATGTTCTATAAAAAATAAAATAGTCTACAATAACAGACAGTATGAAGTAGAAATTGAATCAAAAAGTTATAACGGAATGATTACTTAT
>JAIRRF010000302.1 GCA_031256115.1 Treponema sp. | reverse complement strand
ATTCGTCAAAACAGGCAATACCTGTCGGAGAAAGAAAACCGTCAAAATCCCCATCCCGCCGTCCAAAAGAAAAAAGAAACTCCCCTTCGGAATCGAATTTGGAAATCCTCCTGTTCCCGTAATCAACCACATAAAGATAACCGTCTTCATCTATGGCCAGGTTCTGCGGACCCACAAACTGCCCTTCGGCTATTCCTTTACTGCCCACATAGGAAAGCCAGCGTCCCTGGGCGTCCAGAACACTTATCCGGCCCCCGCGATATTCAGAAACATAAAGCTTTCCATCCGGAGCCTGCACCACATCATAGGGCCGGTCGAAACCGTTAAGGGGCCCCCGGGTCCGCTGGCGGATAAGGCCGTTTACATCAATTCGTACAAGTTCATTGCTGCTATAGGCTGTTACCCAGACGGTACCGTCATCCAGGGGCAAAACCGATACGGGCTGACGGAAATATATGCTGTTTTCGGTTCTTCCGCGATAACGGCCTGCTTCTACAAAACGCATGTCTTCTTCCAACAGTGGAAGCAGACTGCGCCTGTTTCTGACCGTCTCGATACGGCTGCGAAGAAGAATTTCATCAGAAGCGGCGTCACTCAGATCTGCGGAAAACATCCACTGCCTGACAGCAGTATCTTCAAATCCTGATCGATAGTAGGCTCTTCCCAGCCAATCAAGAATCAGGGGTTCTCCGGGCCGGAATGAGTTAGCCCTTTCAAAGGCATTAATTGCTTCGTTAAAGGCATAACGGTAATATGCCTGAACGCCGATACGGAATTCTGTTTGGGCATTTACCGTGTCGGTAAGCGTGGCGCCGGAACTGCCGATTTGCAGAAAATTCGGAGAAAAATCAGCCTCCGTCTCCTGGGCAGAGGCTATAATCAGAAAATTCAAAGCGAATACCAAACAAATAACAGGAACCCAACCGGGATATGTATTTGGTTCTTTGTTATTCATTTTATTCATTGCCTACTACAATCTTCATATGGTTTTTTATTTCCTTCCGGTGAGGCGAAAGATCAAAGGCCCTTCGCAGCCAGCTTCTGGCTTCGTTAAGATCGCCGTTCTTAAAATACGCCCAGCCCAGAGAATCAAGGTAAGCCGCACTCTGAGGTTTTTTTTCCACCGCTTGCCGACAGAGTTTTAAACCCCGCTTAATGTCAATATCAGAATCGGCCAGGATATATCCAAGACCGTTAAGGGCGGTCGTATTATTACTGTCCATATCCAGGGCTTTTTCATAAAAATCAACGGCTTTTTGATACTGCTTTTGGGACCATGCGGCATATGCCATTGTTGTATATATCTGAATTGATTCAAAACCGCCTTTCATAAGACGGTTAAGTTCAAACTCTGCCATTTTGGAACGGCCGGTGATTACATAGATATATGCCAGCGTTAACCGGCATTGGAATACCCGGAGAGGATCCTCGGAATTGGTTACTACCTGTTCCATGTACAATAAAGCGTCATCGTAACGTTCCAACTTGGTATAACAAAGTCCCAAATAATAAGCCAATTCGGCATTTTCCGCCGCTTCAAAACCGGATGCATCTATTTTAAGGAATTCTTCCAGAGCCTTGTCCCAGCGTTTTCCGGTAAAAAGCCGTATACCCCCTTGCAGGGAATCATTGACAGCCATGTATCATCCTTTGGAAATAACCCTGGCTCCTGTCGCAGGGCGGATATCATAAATAAGGGGGTGAAAACCGAAGATCCTTTCATAATCTTCCAGACGTCTTTGGAATTCTTCCAGGGCTTTTTCCTTTAGAATTGTATAGGTACAGCCTCCAAAACCCAAACCTGTCATCCGGGATGCTGTTACCCCTTCAATTTCCTGGGAACGTTTGACCAGCCAGTCAATTTCAGGACATGAAACCTCATAAAGATCCCTTAGGCTCTCGTGAGAATGATAAATTATCCTGGAGAGTTCTTCCAGATCTCCTTTTTTCAGGGCATCCGCAGCTTCCCTAATCCGCTGGTTTTCTTCCACAATATGGAGGGAACGTCGGCGTATCTCTTCCCGGATATTCCCTAAAGATTCCAAAAGATCCGAGGATACATAATCCCGAAAGCTCTTTCCGGGCCTTTTCTTGGAGAGGAGTTCCAGACCCCGCCGGGTATCTTCTTTTCGTTGTTTTAGTTCTTCCTCCACCCCTACTCTTGGAACCCGGGAATCCATAAGAATCATTTTAAAACGGGTAAATGGAGATTTTATCCTGGCCACCTCAAGGTTTCGTTCGTCTATTAACAGGAATTGATCCTTTTTAGCACAGAAAGTAACAAGATAATCTACCGGATTTACCGTTTCCCTGCCAAGAAATTCAAGCTCTGCCCTGACCAGGGCGGCCAGGAGATCCTTGTCCGGTATGGATACCTTAAAAAAACTTTTTAACGCCGTTGCTGCCGCTACTTCGATGGCTGTGGAGGAGGCAAGTTCCGCCTGGCGGGGTATGTCTCCGACAATAGTAAAATTCAGACCCCTGGCTGGATACCCCAATTCGGCAAAGACATAAATTGCGACTTTTATATGGTTTGCCCAGCGATCTTCCCGCTTGTATTTTAAATTTCCCAGGGTAGTCCGTTTTCGCTCTCCCAGGTCACCCGCATAAAAACGAAGTGAATTATCCTTTCGCAGATTTACGGCAACCTGAATAGTTCTATTTATTGCCG
>JAIRRF010000214.1 GCA_031256115.1 Treponema sp. | reverse complement strand
GTCCCAGCGATCACCCACGCATTGACCCACCAGATGGGTTCCTATGGCCCAGGTTTTTAGGCTGTGTTTTGCCAGAATATCCAGCCTGTCCTTTGCATAAGCCGGTTCAAGGGCAGCTTTTTTTAGATCCAGGTGATCACCCCAGCAGGCAATCTCCAACCCGTCATAGCCAAAGGATTTAGCCTTGGCACACATGACATCAAAGGATAAGTCCGCCCATTGTCCGGTAAATAATGTAACTGGTCTTGACATTTTTTAACCTCTCTTTACGCCGCGTGAGCGGCGAAGTAAATCGAACGGCACCGCAAAGCGGTGACGATTTCTCCTGTATAGTGCAGCCCAGCGGCTGCACAATTTAACTGACCTATAGTTCTGGCAGCTTAATTGCCGATAAATTAAATCAACTGACACCGGTAAACGGTAACAATTAATTACTAAAAATCAACCCAAACCGCTCCCTTGCCGGAACTTTCTACGCACTTGCCTATGTATTTTACACCCAGTAAACCATCTTCCGCATTGGGAAAGTCCAAATCATCTTCTACCAGAGATTGACCGTCTTTTTGTTTGATCAGGGCGTTGATATAGGTCTTGTAAATATTGGCCATTGCTTCAAAATACCCTTCCGGATGGCCCGCCGGTATGCGGGAGAAAGACTGAGCATGGGGATAAAAACTGTCCCGGCCCCGGGAAAGAATCACTTTTGATTTACCCAAGAGGGTAACTTTAAGGTAATTCGGATCCTCAATACGCCATTCAATGGCTCCTTTGGTACCGAAAATACGGAATTCAAGCCCGTTATCGTTACCTAAAGCTATTTGGCTGGACCAATATACGCCTTTTGCGCCGTTTGTATATTCCAACATGATTGTGGCATTATCATCCAATACCCGGCCAGGAAGGATTTTATCCAGTCTGGCACATATTGATTTAATTTTGAGCCCCGTTACGTAGGAAATCATATTTTCGATGTGGGAACCAATGTCCCCCACACAGTTGGACTTGCCCGCCAGGGCAGGATCTGTCCGCCATTCTGCCTGTTTGCTTCCCTGTTTTTCCTGGGGAGTAATGAGCCAATCCT
Source organism: Treponema sp. (assembly GCA_031256115.1). GTDB lineage: Bacteria > Spirochaetota > Spirochaetia > Treponematales > Breznakiellaceae > WRIV01. Next base: position 2,705 of record JAIRRF010000214.1, on the reverse strand, counting down.
GGGGATACTCACCCGTAACAAAAAGTATATCGCCGATTTCTCCCTTACGAATCATTTCCCGGGCATGCTTTACCGCCGGAAAACCCGTATAAGTGTAGGTAACACCGAAAAGGAGTTTGTTCTTTTTAGCCAGCTCCGCCAGTTCCCGGGCTTCGGTCTCTTCAAAACAAAGGGGTTTATCACAGACCACATGGATCCCATGATTAAGGAAGACCTTTGACGCTGCATAATGGTTTGCATTGGGGGTAACGATGACTACAAAATCAATTTTATCTGGCCGCTTTGCTTCCGCTTCGGCCATTTCTTCAAAAGTTTTGTACAAACGGTCTTCGGCAATACCTAAGGATCTGCCTGTAGCAAGGGTATTATCATAGGTACGGGAAAAACAACCCGCCGCAATATCCGCCATGCTGTCAAAAGCAATGGACTTGCGGTGTACATCCCCGATAAAAGCCCCTTGCCCGCCGCCAACCATGCCGTATTTGAGCTTTTTACTGACATCAGAATCAGCACTGCCTTCTATCATGCTGTACCTCCCGAATTAATAGTATTCTAACACAGGTAAAAATAAATGCAATGCTTTTTTTGCTCAACAAACCTCAATCTACCGCATTAAATGTATTGATTTTAATTATCGCATACCGGCGGGGGAAGGAACGCCCATTCAGACCATGGTGGGTCGTCGCTTGGTCCGACGCACACACCGGTGTGGCATTAGTTGTAGGACGCCAAAATGGTCTTCATGGGCAACCCTTCCCCCACCGGTGTGGCAACATTACCACCAATACATTCAATGCGGTAAGTTTTGGTTATTACTAGGTATAGAAACGGTTATTTATCGCATAGGCATCCGGGTGTTCCTGGGTGAATAGGAGGCGCACCCAGGGTAAAAGCGGAGGCGGGTGTGCAAGGCAAGATCCCTGCCAGAGGCAGTGATCTTGCCTTGCACGGGCCCCGCCGGTTTTTTATGGTGCGCCTCCTGGATGATTAGGAATACCCGGATGTCAGTGCGGTAAATTGTTGTTTTTCTTTTGGAAAACAAGCTTTAAATTTTCAGAATAAGGAGGCCGGGTAATGCCGAATTCGGTAATGATTGCCGTAATAAGCATATGTTCGGTCACGTCAAATGCGGGGTTGTACACTTTTACCCCCTCAGGAGCCATGGGCTCCCTGTACCACATATCGGTGACTTCTCCGGCCTTCCGTTCCTCAATAACAATATCCCTGCCTTCTTTGATCGACATATCGATGGTCGAAGTAGGGGCGCAGACATAAAAAGGAATCCCGTAATGTTTTGCCATAATGGCTACACCGGAAGTTCCTATTTTGTTGGCCGCATCCCCATTGGCGGCTACCCGGTCGCAGCCCACAAAACAGGCTTTGACCCAGCCGTTTTTCATCACCATACTTGCCATATTGTCACAGATAAGCGTGGTATCAACCCCGGCGGAAACCATTTCAAAGGATGAAAGCCGGGCGCCCTGGAGGAGGGGCCGGGTTTCATCACAGAAAACCTTAAAATTCATGCCCCGTTCCCTGCCAAGATGGACCGGCGCCAGGGCCGTGCCGTAACGAACCGTAGCAAGCTGGCCGGCGTTGCAATGGGTAAGAATGCCGTCTCCGTCCCTGATAAGTTCCAGGCCGTGTTCGCCAATGGCTTTGCAGACTTCTATATCCTCATCCCGGATACGGATTGCCTCGTCATGGAGAAGCTCTTTAAGTTTTGCCGGGCTTTCCCCTTTATGTTCCAGCACCACCCTTTCCATCCTGTCCAGGGCCCAAAAAAGGTTTACCGCCGTGGGCCGGGAAGAGGCAAGATAATCTTTTGCCTTTTTAAAGAGGCTGTAAAATCCGTCGTAGGAACTTTCTTCTATATCCAGAGCCGCCAGATATACTCCGATGGCGGCGGCCACACCTATAGCCGGCGCTCCCCGGACTTTTAAAAGGTATATGGCCTGGTAAATATCTTCCTGGCTTGTAAGATAAAGTATCTCCACCTTTCCGGGGAGTTGAGTCTGATCAATAATTTTAAGAGCCTTCTTTTCTTCGTCCAGGGCTACGGTATCTATAGATAAGATATTTTCTGCCATACCGCTTGCTCCTAAAAGGTCTTGTCCGCTGCTTCAACGGCTTTGCAGAAAGAGGCGGTAAAATCCTTCCCTGTTTTAAATGCGGCCCGGTTCATAATCAGGTCTTTTGCACAAAGTATGTTAATCCGTTCCGCCCGGATCCGTTTCTTTTTATCCGCGATGGTAGTAACATCCTTTACCTGAGCCATGCCCACGGTACGGCGGACAAGCTCGGTGCCGGCGCCGGCGGCCGTATCGGCAATAATTGTATCCAGGTAATATTCGGCAAATCCTTCCGTCCGGGCCATTATGTCGGTAACTTTCTTTTTGTATTCCGCAATGAATTTGGATTTAAAAAGGTCTATTACCTCCTCGGCGGTCCGGAGGGTCCATTCACAGAAAGAAGCGTTCCCGGCGGCGTCTCCGTTGTCCCAGGCAAAGAACAAATTGGCAATTACATTGCCAATGTCGTAGCCCATGGGGCCGTAAAAGGCAAACTCGGGATCAAAGATTATCGTTGAATCCGGTTTAACAAAGATAGAACCCGTATGCAGATCCCCGTGAAGCAGCGCCTGGGCATTGTTCATAAAGTCAAATTTTAGCTTGGTAATTTCCAGGTGCAGGGCCCTATCGCCG
>JAIRRF010000049.1 GCA_031256115.1 Treponema sp. | reverse complement strand
CAACCCGGAGAGCTTGACGTAAACCGCCGAGGAATAATAATTGCTTTTAACAATGGCGGCCATTATGAACTTGCGTTAATTAATCAGGATTGTTTTTCGTCAGAAAATGAATTTGGCGGTACATATTTCGCCCCGGAACTTGAAATCAGTATTGGAAAAGGTAATTTATATATTTCCTATGATCACGGCAAATACGGAAGCCATCAATATACATTTAGATTCAGAAATGGGAGTTTTGAACTGATTGGTTATGACAAACTTGATTATCATCCGGGTGAAGATATGATACTTGGAACTACGACAAGTATGAATTTTATTACAAAAAAGAAACAAATAAAAGCAGATAAAGAACCGGAAGGATTTACAGAAACCTGGGAGGATATTAAAATAAGTAAACTTGTTAAATTATCTGATATTACAGATTTTGATGAATTCAATCCCAGTTCATTCTTTCCCCGGTATTTCAGTCCTGAAGATAAATTGTAAGATAACAAAGGAACTAATAAATGAAAGCAAAAATCAATTTTCCTGCAATTTTTGTCTCTACCGTTTTGGCAGCGGCCATATGGGTCAATTGTGCCTTTGCCCAAACCACAGGAACATCTCCCGGAAATTTATCCGGCGATATCGGATCGCGGTATCTATTTGAACAAACCCTGGCACAGAATAATGTTACTAAAATAATAGTAGATTCAGGTGAGGTTGATGATTTTTACAATAATTTGCCAAATATCGGTTTTACGGCAGGAAGAAGAATAATCTACAACGGTATTATTTTATTACTGGATTATACTATTCATGATTCGGCTTTAGCTGTTCTTAATAAAGAAGAATTGCGGCTGCTCAGGAACACAATCTATGCAAAGCATGGGATGATTTTTCAGTCGGACGATTTGACAATACATTTCCGGCAATTTGGCTGGTATAATCCGAAAAGCAGAAATGTGGAAGCATTATTAACTGAAATTGATAAGACAAATATTGGCAAAATACAGGTATTTGAAAATGCTAAACCAAATCTTAAATTAACCAAAAAAGATTTAGCAAGAGACGAAGCATATTATCCGTATTTTCCTGTTCCGTCATGGTGTCCTGAATTATTCATATATAATGACAATACCATCCAAAGAAACGGCAGTTATGCGGATTATGAAGATAACTGGAAAGGAACTTACAGAATTGAAAATGGTTTTCTTGTAGTATTTGTTACCGAACAGGAAGTCAGTGAGCATTATTCAGAATCAGTAACATGGCAATGGCCTAGCGGCGTAACTTATAACAATGGTAAAATCACATTCAGAACACCAATTAAAATGATATTTCCGGTTAGTGAAAAAATATACCTGTCGAATGAATATAATGATGCGGATTATGGGAATATTTCTTATCGGAGAATCGGCTCAGTCAGGTGGTTTTAAGTAAATTTGAATGAAAACGGACGAATAATGCCATTGTCAAAGATGAATTAATTTATTACCATTAACGGATAACGGTTTTCAGGAAGCATATATGGCAAACAAATATATTGTACTAATTATTTTGTCTTCAGTCTTTATGGGCTGTGCGGCCGTTTCCAGGTCTTATAGCCCATCTCCTTCAGGTGCAGAACTGGGTTTTGCGGATGAAGCACGCAGAGAAAGAAGCATTGCTGAAACAAACTTTACAATTTCCGACAAGGGATTAAGCAGGGAACAAATAGACAATATTTTATCTACCAAATTCCCGCCGGATCATACAGTTTCCATAGCAATTATGTTTTTATACAGGTTTAATTCCTACAGTCCCAATAATGACGGATTGTCTTTTTATATAATGGATCAGGGAAATAAAATTAATAAAGTAGAAAAATTTGTTCCCGTACACAGGGTGTTTGTTCCGCAAAGGGTAACATTTGAATTAATACAGGACTTGGGCATCAGAAGTTTATGTGAATACACATTAATATTTTACAGTTATTCAAACAGGTCAATGACTTTTTCTCAATGGATAAGCGGAGAGTTTAAATTTGAGTCTGATATAGAATATTCACTAATTGATAACCGGACAACTGCAATAGTTGCCTCCGACAGGTTAAAATCAAGCATTATTAAAAAGGGACGAAGCAATAAGGATATAGAAGAAGCCGAAAACGAAATTTATCTTTTGCAGGCGGCATTATTGGCGGAAAAACTGAATGAATTATTTAAAAAATAATAATATAAAGAAGGATACGGGGATAAAAAATTGAAGAAGATTTCTCTAACAGGAATAAAATCCACGGGCAGCCTCCACATTGGCAACTACTTTGGTGCAATTAAGCCGGCTTTGGAATTATCGGCGGAATATGACGCCCGTTATTTTATCGCCGACTATCATGCCCTTAATACCGAAAAAAACCCGGCGGAACTTGAATCCAGCATACGGGAAGTTGCCGCCGGCTGGCTGGCCGCCGGGCTGGATCCGGAAAAGGTGATCTTTTACCGCCAGTCTTCCATTCCCGAAGTATTTGAGCTGACCACCATGATAATGGCATTTACCGCAAAAGGATTAATGAACCGGGCCCATGCCTACAAAGCGGCGGTACAGGAAAACCAGGAAAGGGGTGAAGATCCCGATGCGGGGATCAATATGGGCCTCTTTACCTATCCGGTGCTTATGGCGGCAGACATTATCATATTTGATTCCGATGTGGTTCCCGTAGGAAAAGATCAGGTCCAGCATATTGAGATGGCCCAGGATATTGCCCAATCGGTAAATGCCAACTACAAAAAGGAAATTCTTAAAGTTCCCCGGGCGGCCATAACGGAAAGTGTCGCGGTGGTGCCTGGGCTGGACGGACGCAAGATGAGCAAGAGTTACAATAATGCCATACCCCTCTTTGGTCCGGAAAATCAGCTTCAAAAACTTATCATGCGGATGGTAACCAATTCCCAGGCTGTGGAAGAACCCAAGGATCCGGATACCAGCCAGATCTTTTTATTGTATAAATTGTTCGCTTCCGGGGAAGAACAGGAGGCCCTTGCCGCCCGGTACCGGGCCGGGGGTATGGGCTGGGGCGAAGCCAAAGAAGAACTGTTCCGGGTTGTTAACCGTCAACTGACTCCCATGAGGGAACGGTTTAATACAATTATTGCGGACAGGGAAGGGCTGGACCGGATCCTCGCCGCCGGAGCGGAAAAAGCCCGGCCCATTGCTGCCGCAACTGTAAAGCGCTTCCGCAAAGCCGCCGGAATTGATTAGCCATGTTACACATGGCGGGTTTCCAGGGTTCGCAGAATGTTAAAATGCGGATCAGCTTTATAAATGCAGCTTTCCTTGCCGGTACAAATAAGCTTATCCTTCTCGCCCTGAACTAAAATAATTCCTTCATCCAGGCTTGTTCCTTCGTAAGCGGCAAAAAGGGTTCCGCTGCGGAGTGTTTTTTGTCCCAGGCTGGGGATCGTTACCGTGGTAGGATTCCCCAGGAGTTGTTTTGTTTCCCGGGCAAACTCAAGTCCGTAGGCATAAGCGGAAACGGAGTTTTCCAATCCAAGGCAATAGCTTAGATCCGATCCCCCTTCGTAGGGCGCCCAGGGGGTAAATGGCCGGCCACCGTATTGCATCCATAGGTTGTTAAAGTACAGGACAATGTCATCCTCTCCTGCGGATTCGGGGCCGGGGCTGAACGATATATATGCCATTTTAATAAAAGGATTTACCACAGCAAGCCAATTTAAAGCAGAACTTTTGGAAACAGCGCCGGTGACAAAGTCCGTAAATCCTATAGGAGCCGGTACAAGGGAAAGATCTGTTTTGCCGCCCTTCAGGAGAGGCGCTTTTTTTAGGTTGGAGAATTCAGCACCCAGAGCAAGCCGGGTAGTTGTATCGAATTCGCCCCCCGGAGACGGGGTTGTCCATTTTTCCGCGGCGCCGGTAATTCTGCAGCCCTGGGAAAGAAATGGGGAACCTATTGTATTATGCCAGGCGGCGCATATATCCATATCATAGAAGCCGCGGTTCTTTACCCTGAGGCTCGTATAATGAATTCTCTGGTTGGGAAAAAGCACATCCAGTTTACTGAATGAAAGGGGTATTTCCTTTTCGGGACTTTCCAGCGATGAAAGAACCCATATTGCGCCGGACTCTTCATCCGTATCACCTGAAATATAGCGCCATTTTTCATTGGCAGTCCAGCCATGGGGTGGCATGGTAACACCGTTAATTATGTGGCCGGGACCAAAGTTAGGAAGGCAGGGGTAATTCCCGGCCATATGGTATAGGAGCTTGACTTTCCAGAAAGATCCATGCTCGGCATCGTTATAGTTTTGTCCGCTGTTGGACCGGAACCAGGGCATCCAATGGGCATTGATCCATCCGCCGGAGTGATGCCCCGAACATTCAGGAACCATGCCTCCGATATCGTCAATCATCACCCTGAGCTTTGAGTTTTCCAACACGCTTGCATCCCTGCCGCCCAGTTCAGTAACACGGGATATCGAGCTTTTATTATCCTGGTTTGCCATGATCACTTCCTTAATTAATAAAATAAACAAATTAATAAAAATATTCAATTATGATTTTTGGTGTCATTTATCCTTAAGGCAAATTTTGCAGGTATTCCAGTACCGGTATTGTCCAATCAGCGCTTTTTGCATCCAAAAATGACCGGAAAAGTCCTCTGATATGTTCCCTGAGCAAAGGGATGTCTTCCTGGGCAATAAAAGGGTATGTGTAAAACGGGGCGTATTCAGGCGGAATATCCTTTGCTTCTTTTTGGGCAAATAGATCATTAATAAAAGCCTCTGCGTCTTCGACGCTAAAAAGGGAAGGATCATAACGATGAACGGCATAAAGGGCTGCGCCGATACAATTGATGCTGTGCTGCTTTACATACAATACCGCTTCGGTAATCATCAGGGCGCTTCTGTACACTTTTTCCCGGAGCTGCCATAAATCTTCTTCTTTCTCTAAAAGCTTCAAAAAATGGCGGAACGCCGTATAGCTATGAACCATTAGCATGACATGAAGGCTGGGAATACACATCAGGTGAGGATCAACCAGGTGGATGAGGCGGAAATACCTGCCCTTTTTATAGTTGGGGCGGTCGGTGGTGGAAAGATTCTTCCGGTAAATTTCAAAGGCAAAGAGATAAAGCCCGGTAATGGAAGCAATAAAACCTGCCGCCAGGTTTCTTCCCCGTTTCCCAAACCCTGTGCTAAGAAGCCCCGCAATGCGGATCCAAAGGGCGGTAAAATCCAGGTAGATCCTTATTAACCGGGGATTAAAGGGAATACGGTCGTCCAGGACATGATCGGCCCGTGAGACGGGGAGAACCGGAAAAAGGGCTCTGCGGTATTGAAACAGAAAAAACCTTGTAAAAATTACTGAAATACACCGAAGGCTCCGGCGTAATAGGCGCGGCTGGGTCATAACGGCAAGGAATGTACGCCCCAGGCCCGGAAATGCTAATTCCCGGTCTTTACCGTTATGGTTTTCATCCTTCCTCTTGCATTTCATTCTGTTTTATTCCATAGTACCTTCCAGAGATGAACACAACAAGCGGGAAAGAATGTTAGGGCCCATAGTAAATGCCCTTACTGTCGTAATTTGTTCGCTGGTGGGTTGTTTTTTAATCCGCGGCATACCCGAAAGATTCGAGGAAATCTTAATAAAGGGCCTTGGGCTTGTAACAATCTATATTGGAATCCGGGGGACTTTGGAAAACCAGCGGCCTTTGCTGCTTATTATGAGTATTGTGGCAGGAGCCTTGCTGGGAGAACTCATCGACATAGATAAATGGATGAACCTCCTGGGCCAATGGGCGGAACAAAAACTTTACCGGCAGACCAGTCAGACAGTATCCGGTAAAAAATCTTTTGCCAAAGGCTTTGTAACGGCGAGTATTTTATACTGTACCGGATCTATGGCTATTGTCGGTTCCATGCAGTCGGGTCTTTTGGGGGATCATACAATGCTCTTTACCAAGTCGATTCTGGACGGAACCGTCTCCAGTGTTTTTGGCGCCTCCCTGGGAATCGGGGTGCTTTTTTCCGCAATTCCGGTGTTTTTATACCAGGGCGGTATAGCCCTTCTTTCCATGGCAATTAAGGATTTTCTTACCCAGGAAATAATTATCGAAATGTCGGCGGTGGGGAATCTTTTGGTAATGGCCATAGGAATTAATTTTGTTTGTCTCCCGGAGGAAAAGAAAATTAAAATTGCAAACCTTCTCCCTGCTGTTTTTATTCCCTGGGCTTATATGGCAGCTGAAAATATCCTGCAATAATTACACTATTTTATTTACCATTAATATAAAGACTTGCGATTCATTCGGAGAGGGGGGATTTGACTCCACTATTAGGATTTTGATACTTTTTTATGTTTCACTATTTTTTATAATTCTTTATATTATATAGATTTAACGTATTCAGTGTTTTTCTATCTTACATTATATTTCACTTTGTTTTATGATATTCTGTAGACAATACGTAGACAATACGTAGAATTCCGAACTCACTATTTTGGGTGGTTTATGAGTGTAAGAATACGGGAAAAGCGGGGCAAGCTCTACCTTGATATTCATGTAAATGGGCGCCGGTTTTGGGAAACCTTGGGTCTTTCATTATCTACTGATAAACAACAAAGAAAAGAGATCCTGCGGCTTGCGGAGATATGCCGCAGTAAGCGGGAATCCCAGATAGTAAGCGGCGAATGGGGCCTTATTGATCCGGTAAGCGGAAAACAGTCCTTAATCGGCTATATGACCGCCATTGGGAAAGGTAGAGAAAAAAAGGATCACGTAAACCGGGTTTTAAAGTATCTGGATACATACCAGGGTGGCAATATTGCCCTGGGACAGGTAACCGAAAAATGGCTGGAAGATTTCCAGGGCTACCTTATTAAAGAATCAGGTTTGTCAAAAGGAACAGCGGGCCGTTACGAAGCGGCGGTAAGGTTTGCGCTGCGGAAAGCGGCACGGGATAGACTTATTCCCAGAAACCCCTCCCAGGGTGTTAAGGCTATTACTATACCGGAATCAGACCTGGTTTTTTTAAGTTTTCAAGAGATCCAGCTGCTGGCTAATACACCCTTAGGCGGAATATTAGGAGCTGAAGTAAAACGAGCTTTTCTCTTTGCCTGCTTTACCGGTTTGCGAATATCCGACCTCAAGACCCTTACCTGGGGTGATATTAACCGGGATCCATTACAGATAAACAAACGCCAAGAAAAAACAGAACGTAAAATATTTGTCCCGCTGCATCCTGTAGCATGGGACATAATTAATGACGGGGCAATTCATAATTACAAAGAATTAGTTTTCCCGGAACTTTCACAATCAAAAACCGACACTGTATCCAATTATTTAGTACCTTGGGCGAAAAAAGCGGGAATTGAAAAACAGATAGGCTGGCATACTGCCCGGCGTACTTTTGCGGTTCTGTCTCTGGAAAGCGGAGCAGAAATATACACCGTTTCTAAATTGTTAGGCCATACGAACTTAAAAACAACCCAGGTATACGCCAAAGCTACCGATAAAATGAAGCGGGAAGCGGTAGATGCTTTGCCGTCAATAGAGATTAGGCAGGAAAGAAAATGAACGATCCACATACATATGAAATCCATTGCTGCTATTCCTTTCCTCAGTTCATGGAGGATTGTCCATGCCTAATAAATAATAATATAATAACCGTAATAGAACCGGGAAGATATAAATGGAATTGTAGTTTAACAAGTCTAGGAGAATATTTTAAGAGTCTTGAGCGTTTGGGCCCAGTTTCTGGTGGTTTTTGGAATCCGATCGAGAACCTTTTTAGTATTAAGCGTGGAACATTGCGACATCTTGCAAATGACAACGGAAGATCAATAAAGAAAAAATCAAAAGACTATGAGAAAATACTCGATCTATTGCAGCAACCAAGAGAGCAGATACAGAATAATAAAAAATTTAATGTTATTTCTCTCTTAATAAATAAAACCGATCAAGGAAATCCTGAAGAAATAAAAAATACTCTTATGGAAATAAAAAATTGTTTACAATAAATTCGGTAATGGCGCTAAAAGCCATGATATACATTGCCTGGTTTTCCCTAGCTTGCATAGTTTGTATTTAAACGCAAAATTGTAAACTGGTATCATTATATAATATCATTTACCTTCTCCATAAATCGCAAACAAAAGCAAAATAAAACATTGGGAGGAAAACAATGACCAATACTGTGGAAAGGCCGCTAAATCTCCAGGAAGCCTCGAGGTATTTGGGCTTTAGGCCCGCATACATTTATAATCTTATACATTACGGAAAACTACCGGCGTATAAACCTTCCGGGAAGCATCTGCGGTTTAAGCTTTCAGACCTGGAAGCTTTTGTTTATCGAAACCGGCGATCGGCGGACTACGAACTGGCAGAAAAGGCAGACACTGTACTTAACAAGGAAGCGGGGGCATGACATGCAGGGAAAAAAATGACCCCCTAAACTCTGATGGACACCGGAGCCGGGGGCTGATGATGGATGATGATCAAAATATATCAGAAAAATCCAGGGTTGTCCAGTGTTATAAAGTAGGCCGTTATGATTAAGTCTAACATCGAAGCTGAACAGAACACATTGGGCTGTTATTTATTGGGCTATCCCATAGGCCATGGCATTAACGAGGATGTTTTTTCAACCAAGGCTCATAAAAACACTTTCAAAATAATAAACGATCTTAGGCTAATGGGTGTCACCACTGATATATGCGTAACTGTTTCAGAGGCTGAAAAACAAGGCACACTGGAAGACTGCGGCGGATCTGCTGCCATTGCCGCATTAACCAACAGCGCTATTCCTGCCAACTTAAAATATTATGAACTTGAAATAAAAGTCGGATACCAGCGCCGGAAATTATGGGAATCGGTCACCCATGCAAAAGAATCTCTGGAAAAAGGCGAATCTCCGGAGGCGGTCCACTCTAAACTATTAGATATTGCAGTAAAGAACCAGGTACAAAACAGGGCAGATACAGGGATCCTGTTCAGGGATTTAATCGAAAAAGAGTTTCCTGTTGAGGATTGGCTCATAGAGGGTCTTATTACATCCGGCTTAACTGTTTTGACCGGAGCGGCAAAGATTGGTAAGAGCTGGACGGCACTACAATTGGTTACTGCATTAGATCGGGGAGGCTATTTTTTAGGGACACTAAAAGCCAAACAGTGCGATAGCCTATACCTGGCCTTAGAGGACACTCCCAGAAGAATACAGAAGCGGTTACAAAAACAGGGCTGTACTACGTTTAATGGCTCCCGGCTGGAAACGAAAAAAATGTCCATTGCAGGGCTGAAAGTCTTTTTAAAGGCAAATCCACAATTTCGGGTTGTCGTAATAGATACCTTACAAAAAATGTTGGGGCTTTCTGACATGAACGACTACTCCCAGGCCGTAAACGGCATGTCTGCCCTTAAAGAGATAGCGGATGATCTTGGGATCGCTGTTATTGTAATTCATCACAATCGAAAATCTTCCGATTTGGACAGCGACCACATGGAATCTGCCCTGGGATCCACAGGACTAAACGCAACTGCGGACTGTACTATTACAATGCGCCGGAAACGGGGCGCTGCTGAGGCTACTATGTTTGTTTCTGGCCGGGATGTCGAAGACACTACATACACCCTGTTATGGGATAAAGATTGCTGTTCATGGGCTATTACAGGATCCGGAGCGCTGAAACCCGCCTTGCCAGAGGCCCAGCAGCAGATTGTAGACTTTTTGGGAAGTGAAGATCGAGTATGGACCACCAGAGAGATAGTCGAAAGTACAGGGAAAACAAACCAAGCGGTAAGCAACCTTCTGTCAAGAATGAAAGACGCCGGACTAATAAAAAACCCAGAGCGAGGCCAATGGCGAACAAAAAGCGAATACACAAATACACATGTATATAGGGAAAGTGTAAATGTGTATTCCGAAAATAAGCCCAAAACCTTAGATAATACCGAATACACGAATTCACTATCCCTAAGGGAAGGTGAATATGTGAATTTGAGAACAGACGCCGCAGGAGCAAGCCAAGACCAGGATAGGCCGTTACCTGAGATTCCGCCGGGCTGTAGTGACGCCTATGACTTTGCCTATAACGATTATCTGAATAAAGGCTATACACCTGAAGAAGCTGGTCGGGAAGCCAGGCAAGCTATAAAAGATTTTTTAGCCCAGATTGGCCCAGAGAGCAGCCAGGAACCAGAACTTGACGATTTGCCGCCGCATTACAAAAAGCGGCTTGATTATTTGTGTTTAAAATATAAGGATGCCGGGATTCCGGATTATCGAGCAAAAGCCATGTCTGAAATCCGCCAGCATATGGAGATGATGAGCGCATGACGCCGGAGGGCTTAGTTTTGGACGGCTGTCTTCGGTATCTGGAAGCCCGAGGGATTTACAGCTGGCGAAATAACACTGGGGCCGTTCGGATTGCTCCCGGACGGTTTATGAGGTTTGGGAAAAAGGGATCATCTGACATCCTGGGGGTACTTCAGGGAGGCCGGTTGTTATGTGTAGAGTGTAAGTCACCGGATGGGAGGTTATCACCGGAACAGCGGGAATTCCTGGAAACTGTCCGGAGTCTGGGCGGGCTGGCCCTGGTTGTTAAAGGTTGGCGGGAACTTGATACTGCCTTAAAAAATGAAGGCTATACCGATGATGGCCCGCTGTTTAAAAATGCTTTGTCGTATGACGGGGCTTAGTAAATAATTCCGCTGAAAAAGCGGGGGAGAATGAACAATGAAGAATCCTGAAGTTGTTGATATTGACCTGGAAGAAAACCGTAAAAAACACACCCGGTCGCTTGCCGAATTTAACGAAATGAATACTTCCCAAAAGGTTAGTTTTATTCAAAATGGCGGCCAAGTAGTTTAGATAAGGAGTAACACATGGAAAAAGAAAACGATGAAGTGCCGGAAATTTTGACAATGTCAAATAAGCTAAAGGCTGAAAAACAGTGTTATGATGAAATCATGCAAAGGATAAACTGGCTTTTAAACGAGGCAGCCGGAGGAAAGGGAATAAATGATTATATTCCGGAGGATCATGATCCGGAAACAAACGCTTATATTGGCGGCCTTTACGAAGCTTGTACGCTTACACTGAAATGCGCTGCAATGGCTGTTGGCCTTCATGCTGCCTGGTACGACAAATACGAAGAAGCAAAGAGGAGGGATAAATGAAAAAAAACGAAACAGAACAAATAATTGACTTTATGTTAACCAAAGCAAAAGAAAATTATGAATCAGATCAGTTTTTTAATGATTTTCTTGCTGAAACTAAGAAGAGGCTGGAAGATGATCCGGATCTCTTTTATGCCGAATTACAAGCAGACTATAAAAAATCTCTTGAATTACTAGATGATCCAGGATACATGCAAGATAAAAATCTTGCTTTAATCGTATGTAATGCGTTAATTCAACTGTGCCTTGGATCAGGCGGCATGAAAGATGGATCCATTATTCATTTATTAGGGCTTCGGCTTTATGACTATATTAACAGGATTGTTTGACTTTCTTTTTATGTGAGGTATAATAATTTTATGAATGAGCAGCTTGAAAAAGATTTTTTAAGCAAAATAGATTCTCTTAGAGACAAAACAAACGTCCTGCATTTTTCTACTGGTGCTGATGCGGTTGCCAGTTATTTACGGCTTAGAGAGTTTGATATTAAACCAATATTATGTTATCACTACTTCGGAATAAAAGATCTTTTCATGGTAAAAAATTATATTGACTGGTTTGAAAAGAAATTCAATGAAAATGTATATCAGTACCCATCCACATTGTTTTCCGAAATGTTTGACAGAGCGCTTTTTCAATACCCTATTAAGGCAAGGGAACGGTTTAGAAACCGCATAGGGTATAACCTGGCAGGACACACAAAAGAAAAGTTTGATAAGTTCCTACAAGATACAATAGGCGGGGATGTGGTTTTCCATTTTGGACTTAAATATACAGACGGACTACATAGATACAGGCATTTAATGCAACACGGCTGTAGTTTTGGAAATAAGTTTTATCCGGTAGCTCCGTTTCAGGTAAAAGACATACAGGCAATTCTTGAAAAGAACGATTGCTTGCTTCCCATTGATTACCGGCTCTATGGCATGAGCTTTGAATCTCCCAGGGCATGGAATATAAATTTAATTAAGGAGCATTGCCCGGAAACATACAGACAAATATGCGATATGTTCCCATTAATAGGAGCAGAGGGCCTGCGTGACAAATATACAAAACTATCAAAGCATCACAAGCAGAGAATCACCCAATATGGGAATTATGCAATGCCAAAGGAAGGCCTGACATGGTAAGAGAAAAGAAAAAACCAGGCATAGAAGCCCTGGCAGCATGTGAGAAAGAGGTCGAATTAGAGATCAGAAGATATGACGACATCCGGAAACAAGAGTTTAAAGACGAAATGGATTCAGGTTATTTTTTCAGTGTTGTGTTTGATACCAAAAAAGAACGTGATCAATGGCTTAAAGAGCGTAACTTAACCCTTATTGAAGAATTTTTCATTAAGGCTAAAGATTTTAATGTTTAGGAGGGGATTTATGTACAAAATAATGGGCGGTGGAAGTATCGCAAAGAGAGACGGCAGAACCTGGGGCGGTTGGTCAAGAGGAACCGGCGGTGATTCAAGCCGCAGCAGGACTTAGCAGGGAGGGCATGGTTCACGCCATGCCCGGCATTAGGAGCAGCCATGTTTGAAATGTCGGCGCTTGCC
>JAIRRF010000283.1 GCA_031256115.1 Treponema sp. | reverse complement strand
TCCTCCGCCCGATGATTGGAGGCCGGAATGAAAAAATCCTGGTTTTTACGGCACTGCGTTTGGGCAAAGAGAGAAAAGAATAGCAAGGAGTGTAAGTACCTAGCTTATTACGATAAATATGATGCGTGGGGGGACTGTGATTCCGCAAGGGCGTGCAAATGCACAGGAAAAATAGTAAAGTCTAAACAAAAAGCCCAACAATCATGTACGCAAGGAGTGGAATTTTATGAATGATCCCCTAATGAACCCCACGCTCAAGGAGCTGTTAAAGCCGCCGTTTTATTTTTACTGTGGTTACTTATTTGTTGGAGAACCGCAGTCAATGAAGCGGCTAATGAAAATGTTCCTTGATGAAGGCGACTTACTGCATGAAAGTGGTTTATGTCATGCTTTTATGGATTTTACAGTCGCCGCCCTCAACAACCAATATGAGCGGGATTACGGCGAGAAGCTGCGGTGGGTTATATGGAACTTAAAAGGGACAGACCGATGGTTTGCTACTTGTCCAAAATGTGAATTTGATATGACCCTGAATGGTAATCCTAGCAAGGATTATATACAACGAAAATTATGCTACTGCCCCTCATGCGGCCAGCGGTTACTTCCGCCGGAGGAGGAAGAGAGATGAGGATTAATTTTGGATACAAAGCAGACCCGTTATACAAGCAGTTAGGATTGCCAAGGAAAAAACTTGAACAATATCAAAATACTCTTTTTGGAATTAATTTTGGCAACTTTACTGGAATAATAACTGATGCAGAATATAGAAAAATATTACACAGGCTTGAAAAGAAGCTAACAATATTGAAGGATCCCTCCGATGCTTGACCTGCCCCAGGGAAGGAATCGAGAAGGAACGCAGCGCGGCGATAAAATAGGAGGCGCAAGAATGACCGACAATGAAGAATTAAAGCAGTGTGATTGTGGTGAAAAAGTAATTTTGGATAAAACAGTAAATGGGTATGATTTATATTATGTGTTTTGCCCTAACTGCGGAAAAGATACCGGATATAGGAATACAGTGGAGGCAGCCCGTGCCGCCTGGAACAAGCGTGCTGAACTAGGAGGGAACGGGTGACATTAGGTGATAAGGAAGCCGTTTGTGAAGTGTGCGAGTGCGTAGTTACTAATTATATGCCAGATTTACAAATGGACGGTGGTTTATTTCGCGATAACGAACAAGATTTTGTTAATAATATAAAGTCATGTCCAAAATGGGATTATGAAGAATCGGTAAGACATAAGCCAGAATGGGAATTACGAATTGATGGTGCAAAATATCCTATTACAAATTCAGGGGGCAACCCATGAAGTGCCCGTTTAGGACAGTGACTGAACATTTTAGAACCGATAGTTCATTCCGTAGAGATCTAAATATCCATTGGTCGCCATGCTCGTCTGAGAAAGCCGAAAAAACGGAAATTAGTTTCGCAGATTGTTATGGAGAAGAATGTCATGCATTCAAAACTATTGTAGCAAGAACAGGATACAGTGCTGGATATGAATATCGGTGTTTAAAAATAAAGGAGGCAACTAATAAATGATTTGTCGGCATTGGAAGAGGCAAGAGAAGTGTACCTAATAATAATGGCTTTAATTGCAGCTATCGCTATTGAAACGGGCATTCCGAAGGAGAAAGAAAATGCGTGAAAATTTTAACCCTGAAACTATTGTCTTGCCGGAACACTTGCAAGAGCGGCTATTTTTTACGCCAAAGGAGTTCGGCAATTTAATTGGCGTACACCAAAATACTATATACCGATGGGGGCAATTAGGATATTTGAAACTCAAAAGGTATAGCCCTCGCGCATTAATGGTACCTAAAAGCGAAGTTGAAAGGTATATGCGCGGCGAGATGATGGAAGATGAGAATTCGGTTTAGCTAATTATGGTGATACTTTGGTGATACTTTTTCTGAAAATGTGCGTTTTTGACTGTTACTGTCCGTGAACAGGCTTGACTAATGGTGTTGAATATGGCAGAATAAGGTCAGAAACTACACTAGAGAGTCACCTTTGGATTAGTTTTTTCGGCGGCATAGCTCAGTTGGTAGAGCAAACGGCTCATATCCGTTCGGTCATAGGTTCGAGTCCCATTGCCGCTAATTTTTCTACTTTAAGGTAAAAACCAGAACAACCCCATTTGAGCTGTAAAGTTCAAGGTTTCCTTTTGAAATATCCCACTTGGTAACTTTGTCGAGATATTCGAAGTATTCGTGTTCCTTTAGTTCGTCCGGTTCTATTATTGCCGCCATTAGGGTGCTGGCCAGAGGGCCGATGTTAAGCATGTTTCCGTTGACAGTATAAGGGCCGAAGAAGGTATTCGGCGCGCCCTTGCCATTTACCCTGCCATTCTGGAAATTGATGGTGTAAATATCTCCCATATCGTTGTTCTTTCTGCTAATGGAAACTGTTTTTCCGCTGCTTCTGAATTCCGACAGTATCAATTCCTTCCCTGTATATTCATTGAACCCATCTTCACTGCCCCGGGTGGCGGCCTGGCTATCCCCAATGGTTGCTCCTCCCGCGCAGGTGGCGAATACTGCCAAAGCAAGAATCGTGCAGAATGTGATAATTGTTAATTTTTTCATGTTTTACTCCCTGTGGCGGTTTGCTGCGATTTATCGCCCGCAATTTTACGCCCGCAATACTTTGCGGCCGCAATTTTGCGGACCGCTTTAAAAATATTTTCATAGCCGGTACAACGGCATAGATGGCCCGCGAGTAGCTTCCGCAGCTCTTCGTCAGAAACTTCTACCCTTGAATTGATGATCTCCTGGGCGCTCATCAAAAAACCCGGTGTACAAAAGCCGCACTGAACGGCTCCTTCGTCGATGAAGGCCTGCTGAATCGCGGCAAGTTCCCCACTGGCGCTGACAAGTCCTTCGGTGGTGATGATCTCTTTGCCGTCCGCCCAGACGGCCAGGTAAATACAGGAATTAAAGCACTCGCCGTTGATCATCACGTTGCAGGCCCCGCATTCGCCCACTTCGCAGCCCTTCTTCACA
>JAIRRF010000292.1 GCA_031256115.1 Treponema sp. | reverse complement strand
GACCCCCGGGAATACGCCGCTACCCTTCATGAAGATTTAAAACTCC
The DNA here is from genome assembly GCA_031256115.1 of Treponema sp. Classification (GTDB taxonomy): domain Bacteria; phylum Spirochaetota; class Spirochaetia; order Treponematales; family Breznakiellaceae; genus WRIV01. Next base: position 2,724 of record JAIRRF010000292.1, on the reverse strand, counting down.
GGAAATTTATTCAAAGTATGGATGAATGTAAGGGGGCGGATATTGCGGAATTGGAGATCATCCGTCATCCCCAGCGTATTACCATTGTAATACACACCGCCAGACCCGGAGTTATTATCGGGGTTAAAGGTGCAAACATCGAAAAGATCGGCTCAGAATTACAAAAACTGGTTTCTAAAAAGGTACAGATCAAGATCAAAGAAGTCAGGAACGCCGACAACAATGCCCAAATTGTGGCCCAAAACATAGCCCGCCAGCTTTTAGCCAGGGGCAGTTTTCGTAGAACCATGAAACAGGCCATTTCTAACGCCATTAAAAAAGGAAATGCCCAGGGAATAAAGGTACGTCTTTCCGGACGATTGGGAGGGGCGGAAATGTCCCGGACTGAGGAGGCAAAAGAAGGGCGTATTCCTCTTCATACGTTAAGGGCGGATATTGATTACGGTTTTGCCGAGGCTCATACCACTTTCGGCGCCATTGGTGTAAAGGTTTGGGTTTATAACGGCATGAAGTACGGCAAGGAGCAAAAGGAAGATGCCGGCGCCCTTGTGCGGAAACGGCGGGAACGGGTTCCCGCTAAGGTGTAGGAAGCAAGTATGTTAAGTCCGAAGCGAGTAAGACGCCGCAAGGTACAACGGGGGAATATGCCCGGTAATGCAACCAGGTGTAATACGGTGGTGTTTGGCGATTATGGTTTGGTAGCTCTGGACCGTATGTGGATTACGAATCGCCAGATAGAGGCGGCCCGGGTCGCCATGAACCGTCATGTCAAAAGAGGCGGAAAGCTTTGGATTCGGATTTTCCCTGACAAGCCTTATTCCAAAAAACCTGCGGAAACACGGATGGGAAAAGGAAAAGGCGCTCCGGAATACTGGGTAGCGGTGGTTAAACCCGGTACGGTGATGTTTGAGCTTGGCGGCATTGATAAAAAACTGGCGGAAGAAGCAATGAACCTGGCAGGGGCCAAACTGCCCATTAAAACCAAATTTGTTGCCCGGGCCGATTTTAATCTGGCCTAAGCCTGGAGTTAGGGATGAAAAATTCGTTTAAGAACCTGTCTTTTCAGGAATTAAAGGTAAAGCGGGAAGAACTTGCAAGAAAATATATGGATCTTCGTTTTCAAATGGTCATAGGTCATGTGGATAATCCGCTTCAAAAACGGGTTATGCGCCGCCAGCTTGCCCGAATTAATACTTTAATTTCGGCCCAGGAAAAAGAATCGGCAAAGCAGGCGTTAATGACGGAGAAGAAGGCATAGCATGGAAGAACAAATGAGCGAAAAAAAAGCCAGGAGCGGGAAAAAAGAATTTGTAGGTATTGTAAAGAGCGATAAAATGAATAAAACCATTGTTGTTGCCGTAGAAAACAAAGCTTTACACCCTCTTTATAAAAAATATATTACCCGGGTAAAACGCCTTAAAGCCCATGATGAGGCTAATGAAGCAAAAACGGGTGACCGGGTTCGGGTGGTGGAATGTCGTCCCATCAGCAGAGAGAAATGCTGGAAACTTGTGGAGATTCTTGAGAAGGCCCGGTAAGGCAGGAGTGAAGCATGGTACAGGTAGAAACCTTTCTGAATGTTGCTGACAATTCGGGAGCCAAAATTGTTCAATGCATTAAAGTGCCTGGCGGTTCAAAGCGTAAATATGCCGGTATTGGAGATATTATTGTAGTGGCGGTAAAGAACGCCCTGCCTGCTTCGGCTATAAAGAAAGGGTCAATCGAAAAGGCCGTTGTGGTGCGGATCCATAAGGAATACCGGAGGCCCGACGGAACCTATATTCGTTTTGACGATAATGCCTGTGTTCTGATTGATGCAGCCCGCAATCCCAAGGGTAAACGGGTATTCGGGCCGGTAGCCAGGGAGCTTAGGGAAAAAGCTGAGTTTATGAAGATTGTTTCCCTTGCGCCGGAAGTATTATAGAGGGTGATTGGAAGGAAGCATATGACACCGGTACATAAGTTTAAATTAAAGAAAGAAGACACCGTCCAGATCATCGCCGGAAAGGACAGGGGAAAGCGGGGACGCATTTTAAAGATTTTGCGTGACAAGGACAGAGTGGTTGTAGAAGGGCTTAATATGGTCAAGAAAGCCAAAAAACGCCGCAGCCAGCAGGACAGGGGGGGCATTGTAGAAATTGAAGCGGCACTTCACGCTTCCAATGTGATGATTATTTGTAAAAAATGCGGGCCCACACGAATTGGGATTAAATTAGGATCCCTGGATCCCAAAACCGGAAAGATGAGAAAGACCAGAAGTTGCAGAAAATGCGGGGAGGCCCTGTAATGGCAAATTATGTACCCCGGCTTAAAAAAATATATCGGGAACAGATAGCCCCGGAACTGTTTAAGGAATTCGGGTATAAATCCCTCATGCAAATTCCCCGGCTGGAAAAGATCGTGGTCAGTATGGGGGTAGGAGCAGCTTTACAGAATAAAAAACTCCTGGATGCCGCCATTGACGATTTAACCATCATCACTGGTCAAAAGGCCGTAAAAACCAAGGCCCGCAAAAGTATTGCCAATTTTAAAATCAGAACCGGCCAGGAAATCGGAGCCAAGGTTACCCTTAGGGGGGCAATGATGTATGAGTTCCTTGATCGGCTGGTAAATGTGGCCCTGCCCCGGGTAAAGGATTTCCGGGGAGTAGGCCAAAATGCTTTTGACGGACATGGGAATTATTCTCTGGGTATCACAGAACAGATCATTTTTCCCGAAATTGAT
>JAIRRF010000210.1 GCA_031256115.1 Treponema sp. | reverse complement strand
ACCAGTTCCACCAAGGCCGCCTTTACCGAAAATACCAAAATTAAGCCTTCATTGTCAATATGCCGATAATTTATTTATGAAAAAGTATTATTTTGCCTCTATATTGAGTTTAACGGCGCTTTTATTTTTGTCCTGCGCCAGCAAATCTTCCGTTTCCAAACCTAATGGTTCCAAACATAATGTTTTTAATTTACTGGAGCAGGGAAAAACCCAGGAAGCCCAGGCCCTTTTTACCAGCCAGGCATCGCTGAATGAGCGGGATGGAAATGGCAGAACTGCCCTGCATGCGGCCGTCGAGACGGGTAATACAGAAATGGTCCGATTTCTCCTGGCAATGGGAGCTGAAGTTGATGCTCTGGATAATGATGACAGAACTCCCCTGGTTATTGCCGCCGAAAAGTCTGATCCGGGAACAAGCCGTCTTTTAGCGGCTGCCGGAGCAGACATTCATCATCAAATAGGAAAGGACAGTTCAGATTCGCCTGCCCTGCGAGGCGTCAGGCATGGCGGAACTTTTCTCGAATCTTTGATTAATCCCCAAACCATAAACAGCCGGGGCAGCGGGGGTTACAGTTTAATCCACCTGGCGGCAAGGGGGGGTTGGGCCGACTCAGCCGGAACCATTATTGCGGCGGGGGCCTTAATCAATGAAAAAGATGACAGCGGAAAAACAGCCCTTGACCATGCCTTTGAAGGAACCGGTTCTATAGGACATGCCGGAACAGCAGAAAGACTTGTTCTGGCCGGGGGCTTTTCCAATCATCCTTTATACACGTATTTTGCACCGGCGGCACGAAGTGCAAACTATAATTTCAGGGCAGCAGACGGGAACACTGCTTTGCACTTTGCTGCCCAGGAAGGTTATACGGGCTATATCAGCTTTATGCTGGATAAAAAAGCAGATATAAAAGTAGATATTAACATTAAAAATAATTCCGGCGCTACTGCTCTACACGAAGCATGCAGGATGGGTAATCTCGAAACAATTAAGTTACTTATTGAGCGCGGGTCGGATATTAATGCCCAGGATGCCAATGGCAATACAGCCCTCCATCTGGCTTCTCCTTTACGAGTCCATGAACAAGTTGTTGTTATGCTTCTTTCCAGCCAGGCAAACCCAAACCTAAGGGATGAACACGGCGAAACACCTCTTCATGTAATGATAGCATTGGGAAGACCAAGGGAACTTATCTACCAGCTGCTTTCAAGGCATGCCGATGTGACAGCCCGTAACATCGAAGGTAAGACTGCCCTGCACCTGGCAGTGGAAAAAAACCGGGTAGACCTTATACCTTTGTTGCTGACCCACCGGGCAGACATTTTTGCTGCGGACAACAGAAACCTTACTCCTTTGGAAAACGCTTTAAAGGATAATAACAGTGCGGTGATTGATTTACTTATAACAAACAGTACGGTATTGCAGAGTGACAGCGCCGGGAATACGCCCCTCCACATTGTTGTTAAGATTAGGAACGATACTGAAGTGGCAGAGTTGATTTTAAACAGGAATGGTCTAGTTAACGCACGAAACAAAGAGGGGAATACCGCTCTCCATATAGCTGTCATGGAAAACCACGAAGCCCCCGGAACACTGTTGATTTCCCGTGGAGCGGATATTTTCTCTCCCAATTCCAAGGGAGATAATCCCCTGTTCCTTGCCTTCCCTGCTTCCGGTCAAATTCGGGAATGGATGCTTACCCAAAAAACACTGGAAGCGAAAGACGGCCTTGGAAACACTGCCCTCCATTACGGCGCCCAATGGAAATTGGCGGCTCATGTACCCTTATTGGTGCGTAACGGTTCAAAACTGGAAGCGGTCAATGCTACGGGGGAAACACCCCTTTTTGTGGCCGCCCGGGCCGATTCGCCGGAAACGATTCGGGCGCTGCTGACAGCAGGGGCATCAATTAATGCCAGAGATGCCCTGGGAAATTCCCCCCTGCATAGTGCGGTCCGATGGAATGCTCAAAATTCCATTGAACCCCTTGTAAATGCAGGGAACAATATAAATGCACAAAATCTGGCAGGTCTTTCTCCCCTTCATGAAGCAGTTCATCTTGGTCTTTCCGCATCCGAAACAACATTAATACGGCTGAAGGCAAATATTGAAATTCGGGATGCCCAGGGAAATACTCCCCTGATGGCGGCTGTGGAAAACAGTTCTTCCGGTTCGCTGGAACGCCTGATCAATTCCGGTGCCGACCCAATAACCCGGAATAAAATGGGGAATACGCCTCTTCATATTGCCGTATCCAACGGACGGAGGGATTTGGCAACTTTACTGCTTAACTGCGGCGCGCCAATCCATGCCCGCAATTCCTACGGGGTTACTCCGTTTCAAATTGCCCTTAACTCCCCTGTTATGGTGACAACACTCCTGACAAAGGACAGGATCATTATGGCAGATGACGAGGGTTTGTCTCCCCTTCATATTGCAATCAAACAAGGGGCTTCATTGGAAACAATTAAAACAATTATCCAGCAGGGATGCAGGGTATCAGCAATTGATTCTGAAGGCCGCACGGCCCTTAGGCTTGCTCTTGACCAGGATTCCCTGGAAGCGGCAAAAATTCTGACCGATGCGGGTTCTGATGTCTTTGCCCCTGCAGCGGACGGAAAAATCCCTGCTACGGCAGCCCTTTTACAGGGAGAAAAAGCAGTCAGGGCGCTCTTTTCCGGAAACGCAATAAATGCCCGGGATAATACGGGAAATACCGTACTTCACTATGCTGCTCAAACAGGAAGAACCGATATGATTGCTATCCTTCTTGAGTTGGGGGCCAATAAAAATACCCGGAACATTGCTGCCGAAAGCCCCGCAGACATTGCACAGCGCTGGAACTATGACAGAGCTGCGGCTATGCTTCAGTAAAATTGTTAAGCCCGGCAAGGGTTGCCGTAAAATGCTCCGGCACAGGCGCTTTAAAACGACGTAATCCGGCCTCTCCCGGAAGAACAAGGGCAAGGCTGTAGGAATGGAGCATCAACGAAGATTCCGAAGGGCCTTCGGATAATTTACTCTGGGGATCATAGATCCTGTCTCCAAGGATGGGATGACCTATGTGTTTTAAATGTACCCGCAGTTGATGGGTCCTGCCTGTTCGGGGTTTAAGAAGTAAAAGGGCATAATCCTTCCCCCAGGATTTAATAAGCCGGTATTCGGTATGGGCAATTTTTCCCTTTCCGGTAAAATCGGAAGTTTTTTCCTTTTCTATGGCGGTAAAACGCTTGCGATCACGAGGATCCCGAATCAGCCGAGTCAGGATGCTTCCCCTGGTTTTTTCCGGCGTTCCCCGGACAATAGCCAGGTAACGCTTTTTGACCGTTCTTGCCTTAAATTGAGAGGAAAGAAAGTTCAGGGCCTCATCATCATAGGCGGCAATAAGTACTCCTGAAGTATCCTTGTCCAGCCGGTGAACAATGCCGCTGCGCCAGCCAACAGGCTCATCAGTAAACTGCACGGCGGATTGCCGGTTTAAACGCCGCCAGAACAAGGCATTGGCCAGCGTGCCGGAAGGGTTCCCGGCTCCGGGGTGGACGATCATACCCTGGGATTTGTTGATCACCGCACAGCGCTCGTCTTCGTATAATATATTAAGAGGAATATTTTCCGGCTCCAAAAAAAACGGAGCGGCCGGAAGCCAGCATAGTTCCAGCCGGTCGCCGGTTTTTACGGGGCGGGAAAGTTTTACCGGCCTGCCGTTTAATTTCGCTTCCAAAACCCTGGACTTTATCTGGGCCCTGCTTAAGAGACCCAGAATTTCCGATGCATACCGGTCCAGCCTGACGCTATTGGGAAGGTTTTCAACTGTTCCTGAATAGCAGCAATGATCCACATTCATTCCAATGTAACATTGGCTTTCCGTCTATGGCGGACAATAAAATGATCAGCCAAAGAAATTACCAGAGAAGCGGAAACAGCTATGGTAAACATAAGTTTTAACTCATCGGTAGTCATTGTTACTGCTCCGGCGGATTTTACAGGCCAGGGAGCATAACGGGTGTCCCAGTTATTGGCCGCACTGCGGTAGAGATCCATGAAAGTGGCGGAAAAGAAAACAGTAAAAGGAAAGGAACCGAAAAAAACGATTTCTCCCCGTCTTAGATCTTTTACCCATTGGGGAGCAAGACGCGGCGTTTGTCCGGCGGGCGCTGTTGAAGGAGAATCTTTATTTTCTGAAACGATGTTTTCTGCGCTTTCCTGAAGTAGCGTTTGTTCCGAGCTCTCGGCCGGAGGGCTTTGTGTAAAACCAACAGCAGCGCCGACAAACAATAATACCAGCCAACAATTTCGCCGCTTCATAAGGATTCTCCAAAGATCGCAGTCCCTATCCTGATCAGGGTGGAACCTTCTTCTATGGCTGTTTCAAAATCATTTGACATGCCCATGGAAAGACAGGAAAAATCCACATCGGGAAATCTGCGCTGCAAGCAATTTCGGGCGGAAATGAGTTTTCTGAATGATTGACGGATTAAAATCCTGTCCTTGGTAAAAGGAGCCATGGTCATTAGCCCGGATAGTTTTAGGGCCGGAAAGGACAAAACCAATTCAACAGCCCGTGAAAGGGAATCTTCATCCGGATAACCGCTTTTAGATTCTTCTCCGGTATGCATCTCCAAAAGAACCGTCAGGGGTTTAGTTATTTTTCCCAGAGCGCTGATTAATTCGTCCCTGTCCAGGGACTGGAAACAATCAAAAACGGCAAGGGCATTTTTTATTTTATTTCGTTGAAGGCTGCCAACCATATGAAGTTCCAGGTCCGGATATTTTTTTTTCAGGGCGGGGAACTTTGCTGCAGCTTCCTGCACCTTGCTTTCTCCAAAAAGAAAAAGCCCGGCTTTTACTGCTTCTTCAATTTTTTTCTCATTCTGAAATTTGGAGATTCCCATAAGGCGGATCTCTAAAGGGTTTCGCCCTGAACGGACTGCGGCCTTTTCCGTCCGTTCTCTGATTTCTTCCAAATTTTCTTTAATGTTCATAACCGTTTTTTTCCAGGCTTCGTGCCAGGGCAAAAAAAACCTCCAAGGGGACAGTTTCCGCCCGTTCCCTGCCGCTTAGGCCGCAGCTATTAAGCGCCGCCGCTGCTCTTTCGCCGGCAGAAATGATACTAGGAGTCTTTCTCCCCTCTTTGATTGTACATGAACGGGAAAGAAAATTCTGTAGATTGTTGGCTATAGTCTTTCGCCGGGATGTAAAGAGGGCTCGGACAAGAGAGTAAAATAAAGCTGGCGGCAGGGCCGCATCATGCCGTCTTTCAAAGCATAGCGCCGCGGAATCCACATGGGGAGCGGGATAGAAAGAGGATCCTTTTAAAGTTTTGATGATCTTCATTGTGTAGGCCGAAGCGCAAAGCACCGAAATGGAAGAATAATTTTTGGAACCGGGCAGCGCAGTCATACGCAGGGCAACCTCTTTTTGAACCATAATAAGCATCCGCTTAAAAAAACATTGTTCAGTAATAAGGTTTCCCATAAGCAGAGCAGCCACCGTATAGGGCAGGTTTCCCAGCAGATAGGGGGCGCTTTCCGCGGTCTTCCAGGTTTTAAGCACATCACCACGGATCAGGGTAAAATTATCCATGGCGCCAAATAGGTACTCCAGAACGGAGCATAGGCCCGGATCAATCTCGAAGGCCATTACCTTTACTTTCCGTTCAAGGAGCAAGGCGGTCATGGAGCCAAGTCCGCTCCCGATTTCCCAAACTGTTTGGCCCGTTTCCGCATCCAGCGCATCGACAAGGCTTGTCCGAACCTGGGGATTAATTAAAAAATTCTGGCCCCATTGTTTCCGTACAGAAAGCC
>JAIRRF010000127.1 GCA_031256115.1 Treponema sp. | reverse complement strand
CTCCCCAAAAAGTATTTTCAAGGGTAGTCTTTATTGCCCTTTCATAATTGGGGCCGTAAACCATATCGGGACTCTTGCCGGATATATCTTGTTCCAAACGCCTCCGGATCCGATCCGCCACAAGCCGGGAAAAATCCCTGTCTATTGAATAATTACCCATCCATTGATTTATTACCGGGCGTATATTGCTGCGGGTATATGCAATGAAAAGGTAATTGCCCCGGTATACTGTGAAAGATTCCGGTCCGGTAATGCCGTTTTCCAAATATGATCGAAGCCAGAGACTGGGAGCTGCTCCTTCATTCCGGTTTTTGTAGTCCAGGATTTGTATTACCGGCAGTTCTTTTTTCGGCGGTAAAACTTTTTCGCTTTCCGTAGAGTATGTTTCCTTCAGCCTTTCCGGTCCTGTGCAGGAAGAAATGCCGAACAAGACAAAAAAAACAAATATGACGGAAATAAAAAACAGGGCAGAACGCAGCCTCATCATTTTAAAAATATCATAAGATTCGAATAATTGTAAGGATTGGGTGCCTTTGCTATACTTTGTGCAGGCGGTTTCCGTATTTTGCAGGCAACACAGGCAATAATTAATCTGGATAATCTTCGAAAAAACATAACCCTGGTGCAAAAAAAAACCGGGAAGCGTATTTGCATGCCCGTTAAGGCCGATGCCTATGGACATGGCGCCCTCTCCATAGCCAGGACAGCTCTGTCTGCCGGGGTTGAATATCTTGCTGTTTCTACTGTAGAAGAAGGAAGAAAACTGCGGGAAGCCGGGATCAACGCTCCCATAATCCTTTTTTCCATAGTTTTGCCGGAAGAAATTGATTTCCTTATTTCTGCGGATCTGGAACCCATGGCGGGGGACAGCGAATACATAGATGTCCTGGAAAGCCGTGCTGTTAAAGCGAAAAAAAAACTTCCGGTTCATTTAAAAATAGATACCGGCATGGGCCGTATAGGCTGTAATCCCGCCGATGCGCCGGCCCTGGCTTCCCAAATCTCAAAAAGCAAAGGCTTACATTTGGCAGGAACCGCCACCCATCTGGCGGTATCGGATTCGGTTAAACCGGAGGATGCGGCATACACAAAGATGCAGCTGGATATTTTTTGTCAGGCGGTGGAAAAAATCAAAAACGTGGGCATTAATCCCGGCATAGTCCACGCCGCGAATACCGGGGCTGTAACTTTCCATAACGATTCATGGTTTGATATGGTCAGACCTGGAATTCTTTTGTACGGTTATGCTCCGGAAAACCCGGAAGGAATACCCGCCCTGGAGGTTTTGCCCCTGATGGAACTGCGAAGCACCCTGGTTTTTATCAAAGAAGTAAAAAAAGGCCAGTCCATTTCCTATGGCAGGATCTGGACTGCAAAAGAAGACACTTTTGTTGGAACCATCCCTTTAGGTTATGCCGATGGCTTAAATCGTCTGCTTAGCAATAATTGGCAGGTTCTTCTTTTAGAAAATACCGGCCGGGATAACAGAAAATTACGGCCCCTGGCTGGAAGGATATGTATGGATCAGTGTATGATTGATTTGGGAAGGGACAGCACCGCCCGGCGCTGGGATCCGGTAACAATCTTCGGCGGTCTTGCCCCCCACGCGGGAATTATGGCGTCCTTGTTAAGTACAATACCCTATGAAATAACCTGCAATATTAATAAACGGGTTCCCAGGGTATATATTGAGTAATATTATTGATCAACAACCCCGTCCTGAAGGACAGGGTATGTTGTTTTGGTAAGGTATTTGACTCGGGGTTTAATACTTTTTTAACCGCCCTGAAGCTCGCCTGCAAGCAGGTGTGCAGCAGGCAGAAGGTATTAAACCCCTCGCATACAATAAACTTTTATGGAAGGAGTTAACATGGCTTTAAAAAAATATCTGACGGAAAGATATGCTGACAGCCTTTGGCACTTAACAGCATTGGCGAATGTCCTGGAAGATGATGATGAAGAGGAAAACGAAGAAGAAGATGAAAAAGCCGATCAAAATAAATCCAACGATCCATTGCTTGTAAAAATGCTCAAAACCCGGACCATTTTGCTTTCCGGACAGGTAAACAAGGATCTGGCGGAAAAAACAGTCCGGCAGCTCCTGTTATTGGACGAAGAAAATGACAAACCCATCCGGATTTTTATTGATTCCCCCGGCGGAGATGCAGATGCCGGTTTTGCTATCTTTGACATGATCCGTTTTGTAAAATCTCCGGTCTGGACCATAGGAATGGGCCTTGTGGCCAGTGCGGCGGCGATAATCCAACTGGCATCGCCCAAAGAAAGGCGGGTTGGGCTTCCCAACAGCCATTACTTAATTCATCAGCCCCTTTCGGGAATCCGGGGGGTGGCCACGGACATTGAAATTCATGCAAGGGAACTGGAAAAACTTCGGGAAAAGATCAATAAATTGATTGCCGAAGAAACCGGCATATCCATGGAACAGGTAGAAAAAGACACAGATCGGGATTTTTGGATGAATGCTGACGAAGCGATCCAATATGGTCTTATTTCCCGGGTAATTGTAAGCAGGGAGGAATTAACATGAAAAGCAATAAAATTATTTTTTTGCTTCTGATCTGTTTTGCTGTACATACCCTTTTGGCAAACCCTGCAAACCCATCAAGACCTGCTATGATTTTTGTTTCCGGCGGCACTTTTTTTATGGGGAGTAATGAAAACCGGTCAACAGAAAGGGTCCATGAAGTAACTATACGTACTTTCTTTCTCTCAGAAACACCGGTAACCCAGGATCTGTATACTGCGGTGATGAATGAAAACCCTTCTTTCTTCAAGGGAGGCGAACTGCCCGTGGATTCCGTAACCTGGTTTGATGCCGTCCGTTTTTGTAATGCCCTTAGCATCCGTTTTGGTTTTATTCCTGCCTATACCATTAATGGAGAAAATGTTACCTGGAACAGGGAATCCAGGGGCTACCGCCTGCCCACCGAAGCGGAATGGGAATTTGCCGCCCGTGGAGGCCCATTGGGTCCCAAAGGCCCCCAGGACAGGGTCTACTTTGCCGGCGGTGACGAATCTGCCAATCCTCTGGAATATTGCTGGTTTTCTCAAAATGTCCGTCCCTCCACCGGAGTCCGTACAGGAACTCAGCCGGTAAGGGGAAAGCTTCCCAACCAATTGGACCTTTACGACATGAGCGGCAATGTCTGGGAGTGGTGTTGGGACTGGCATGATGTTTACCCCATAGATCCGGTGTCTGACTATTCCGGGCCGGCAACAGGAAAACAACGGATATACCGGGGCGGTTCCTATCTAAACAGCCTTCCCCAGCTGCGAAGCAGTTTCCGAATTTGGAGCCCCCCTGTATATAAAGCGCAAAGCCTGGGATTCAGGATTGCCCAGAACGGCTAGTATCGTGTCACTATTGACATAGTGGATTTTCCATAAACAGTAAAGATGAGAAAAACCGTCTTTGTACACACAAACCTTCTATTTGAGAAGCTTTCCATGGATTTAGATGAACAGACTTTACCCACTATTAAGTCAGTGACACGATACTAGGAGCCTGTCGGACTTGTAGAATTTTACGACAAATAGTCGCAAAATTCTACAATTTTTGGGCTCCTTTGGGAGTTTGTAAGGTAGAAAATGCTCAAAAACTACATTTTTTCGCATTTTTCCAGCCTAATTGGGCTAAGCCCGACAAACTCCTAGGAAGTTCATTCGAAACTCTTTCCAAACTTTTTTTGAATAAACATCTTTATATTCTCAATAAGGACCTGAAAAAAATTACCCCGGACTGCTTCGTTTTCCAACAGCAGGGGTATCCGCCGGAGTTCTCCCATTCCATCACTGATTTTTAACACTCCCCCTTGTTCTCCGGCGGCAAGGGGTGCTTTTAAATAAGAGAAAAGCTCCGTATCCATTTGAAGCACCCCGGCGCGGCTTGAAGAAACGGTAAAGACAAGATCCTCTGCCGGTATAAGATCGGCATACCTTTCTTTGCCGCCCCAGATCCGCAGAGCCGGAATGGGTATGGCATTTGGGCGCAGGGTTTTATAATTGGAAAAAACCCATTCGAGCAGGGCTAAGCCATCCCGGTCCCGGCTGTCTTCGTTGGGGGAGCCAAGAAGAATAACTATAAATCTGTTCTCTTCCCGGATAGCGGTCAAAGCTATGTTATACCCTGATTCCGGAATATATCCTGTCTTTAAGCCGTCCATTCCCGAAAACCGGCTAAGCAGGGTATTTCTATTGTACTGTAAAATTGTTCTGGGCAGTTCATTTCCCGTATTGGCCACCAGAGGATAAGCCAGACTCGGTCTTGAATGGAGCAGGGCCAAACTATCCGGATGTTCGTTGACGTATACCCGACAAAACCGGGCAAGATCTATGGCGCTAGTTGTATTTTCCGGAGAGACGCCTGCGGGCTCGACAAAACGTGTGGACGCCAATAATAGGCGTCCCGCTTCCGCATTCATCATCGCAATAAAGGCTTCCAAACCTGGGGCAATATGAAGCGCCGACGCTACCGCAGCGTCATTTCCCGACGAAACTGCCATGCCCAGCAATAGTTCACCCAGGGTTACGGTCTGGTTCCTTCCCAGGAACATCAGACTTGAACGGGGAGGCTGGTTTTCCGCCCATGTTTCCGGCGGAAGCTTTACCACATCGTCCGCAGATACTTTTCTTGTTTGTATGGCCCTTAAACACAGGTAGCTCGTCATTAGTTTGGTTAAAGAAGCCGGCGCAATCACCTGGGCGGGATTGTGGGAAAACAGAATTGTCCCTGTTTCCGCATCCATTACTACCGCAGACCGGGCAGAAATTACCGGGGGCGCTTCGGTGGGAAGAAGCGGATTGGTTTGCCCATCGGCCAGACCATGATTTAAGAAGAAAAGAAATAGTATGGCGCCAATCACCCGCAGATTAACCAGTTTTTTCATTCTCTTATGTATACCAATCTTCAACTATTATACCTTCAATTTTACGGAAGTGTTTTACGTTGTGCGAAACAAGTATTGCCCCTGTTGACAGTGCAGCAGCGGCGATAAGCATATCCATATCGCCAAGGGCCACGCCTGTTTTTTCAAGTTCCAACCGGATTTTCCCGTAAAGTTCCGATTGAGATTCATCAAAATTTATAATTGAAAGTTTTTCTGTGATAACACTTGTTTCATTGAAGAGCCTTTCCGATCCTTTCTTTTCCAGTCCAAAGCGCAGTTCAGCATAGCTTATGGCGCTTATGCAGATTTCGTCTTCCTCATGTTTTATCAGGTTCCTGATAACAGCAGGATTTTTTCTTACAATAAAACTTACTGTATCGGTGTCGAGCATATAAATCATAGGTATATCTTACGGGGTTTGTCCTTCAGCCGTTTTCTGTGAATAGAAAAATCAGGATCACCTTTTATAACTTTAAATATTTCAGCCCATGTCTCCTGCGGCTTTTCCGAAAGAATAACCCTGCCTTTTTCTTTTTTTATATACACCTCAGTCCCTTTAAACCGAAACTCTTTCGGGAGTCTTACCGCCTGTGATCTTCCGCTGGTAAATATTTTTGCAGTTACTGTCATTTAGTATCTCCCCGGCCTTTAACCAATAATTGCTGTATACCAAAATATATATCAAGTTCCAACATTTGTCCAGGCTCCTGTATACATAATGTCAAATTGATGTTTTTCCCAAATTGGGATATATTTTGAAACAGAAGTATAAACGCCGGAGAAAGATATGGGAGCTTTACCTAAAGAAAACGGTTTATTTACCTATGCAGATTACAAAAAATGGGAACTTGATGTGGGGGAACGTTACGAGCTTATCAACGGCGAAGCATTCGCCATGTCCGGACCAAATACCCGGCATCAGGAAATTCTTATGGAATTATCAAGCCAGCTTCATACTTTTTTTCGCAATAGACCCTGCAAAGTATTACCTTCTCCCTATGATGTCCGGCTTTATTATGAAGAAGACGAAAGCGATGATACGGTGGTCCAACCGGACATTATTGTTGTCTGTGAAGAAAAAAAGCTGGGACCCGAAGGCTGCCGGGGAGCTCCGGATCTGGCAGTAGAAATTTTATCTCCTTCAAATACGGCAATTGAAATGGAACGAAAACTCAAACTATATCAACAGGCCGGAGTTAAGGAATATTGGGTTGTGGACCCGGAAAATAACGGACTTATGGTATATTGTTTCCAAAAAGGATCTATTCAAGCTACAACATACCGAAGTACCGATACCGTAAAAGTCAACCTTTTTCCCGAACTAATTATTGCTTTAGAACAGGTGTTTTAAGCCCGACAAACTCCTAATAAAGCTGTCCCGCCGCCCGGGGATAGGGAATTACGTCCCGGATATTTGCCATGCCGGTTACGTACTGGGTAAGCCGCTCAAAGCCCAGGCCAAAACCGGAATGGGGGAAACTGCCGTAACGGCGAAGGTCCAGGTACCAACTATAACGTTCCGTATTCATTCCCGATTCTGTCATACGCTTTTCCAGCCGTTCCAGGTTTTCTTCCCGCTCGGAACCGCCGATAATTTCTCCCAGCCGGGGAACCAATACATCCATGGCCCGGACGGTTTTGCCGTCATCGTTCTGTTTCATGTAAAAGGCTTTTATTTCTTTTGGATAATCCGTAACAATAACCGGCCCCATGAAAAGCTCTTCTGTTAGAAACCGTTCATGCTCGCTCTGAAGATCACAGCCCCAGGAAGGTTTATATTCAAAGGTTTTTGTATTTTGTACTTTTTCCAGTTCTTTTATTGCATCGGTATATGTTATATGTACAAAGGCCGATTCAGCCACGGATTTAATTACTCCGATAAGTCCCTTTTCAATTCGTTCATCAAAAAAAGCCATGTCTTCGGCACATTCATCCAAAACCGTCTTAAAACAGTATTTAAGAAAATCCTCCGCCAGGGCCATATTTTCCGGCAGCCTGAAAAAGGCAGTTTCGGGTTCGATCATCCAGAATTCCGCCAGGTGCCGGGCGGTGTTGGAGTTTTCCGCCCGAAAGGTGGGGCCGAAGGTATAAACCCGTGAAAGGGCGGCCGCATAGGCTTCTGCTTCCAACTGGCCGGAAACGGTAAGAAAGGTTTCCCTGCCGAAAAAATCTTTAGAATAATCATTCTTGCCGGGATCCGCCAGGGACGGATTCAGGGTTGTTACCCTGAACATCGATCCTGCCCCTTCCGCGTCATTCCCGGTGATTACCGGTGTATGCAAATAATGGTAGCCCCTTTCCTGGAAAAAACGATGCACCGCATAGGAAAGCCGGCTGCGGACCCGCATTACCGCCGCCAAAGTATTGGTTCTTCCGCGAAGCTGGGGCATTTCCCGCAGGAATTCCAGGGAGTGGCGCTTTTTCTGCAGGGGATATGGGGGGATACCGTTTTTTTCTTCCGCCGGAGCATCGCCGATTACCTTTATTGAAGCGGCGGCGATTTCCACCGCCTGACCCTGGGCAGGGGAGAAAACCAGACTGCCGGATATTTCCACAGCCGAGCCGGTAGAAAGATCCGGCGGAACAGGAATCCCGTCAAAGGTACATTGAATGCTATTGAAGCAGGAACCGTCGTTCACTTCCACAAAGACCAGGTTTTTCATATCCCGTTTGGTCCTGACCCAGCCCCTGATTACCAGATTGTTACCCGGCGGTTCCATTGCCAAAATGTCTTTAATAAGCGGAAACATATCGTATTGTATCATAACTTGCGTTATGGAAAAAGACAGGGTACAATTTTTACCAAGGAGAAACCATGTTAGCGCTGGATTTTTGCAAACGAATTGCCGAGGGTGTGGAAACAATCAAGAATACCCAAATGGATGCCATTACGCGGGCTGCCGTCGAAATTGCCGCAAGGCTGGAGAAAGGGGGCATATTAAATGTATTTGGTTCGGGCCATTCTCACGTTCTGGCGGAAGAAGTATATGCCAGGGCCGGAGGCTTAATCCAGGCCAGGGCAATTGTACCACACGAACTTACCGTGGACCTGGAAATGGAAAAGTCAACCCTGATGGAACGAACCGACGGTTTGGCGGAAATTGTACTTGCCACCCATAAAATCAGGAACTGCGATGCATTAATTATTGTCTCCAATTCGGGGCGAAATGCCGTGCCGGTTCAAATGGCCCAGATTGCCAGGAACCGGGTGATTTTTACTGTTGCTTTGACAAACCTGGCTCACAGCAGGAGCGTTTCATCCAGGGACAAGAGCGGCAAGAAGCTCTACGAACTCTGTGATATTGTATTGGATAATTGCGGCCCCGTAGGAGACGCCCTGGTTCCGGTACCGGGCAAAGATTATTCCATAGCTCCGGTTTCTTCCATCTTTGGAGCTGTGATTCTGGAAATGTTGGTTTGCTGCATTATAGAAACAATGATTTCCCACGGAACTGAACCTTTAATTCTAAAAAGCGGGAACCTTGACGGCAGTGATGAGTATAACCTCAGGGCCATAGAACAGATGAAAGAACGATTCCCGGAATTACGGGATGTTTTTTCTGTAATTTGAAGGTAAAAAGCCAAGCGGCTTTAATAAAATTTCTTCATTAATAATGAGAAATGGAACAGTGTATTTACCGGACAAGAATATTTGTATATAGTATGGGCATGGGAGAAAACCTAATGGGACAAGTTTTTACGGATATAACCCTTAAAAACGTCAAGGACATATTTAGGGCGGAAGAAGGCACAATCAAAGAAGATGAAATCCGCCATACCTCCATAAGCATACTCGTCGATACCGGAGCTGGAACGCTCGTAATCACCGAAGCCATGCAACAAGAACTAGGGCTTAAAACACGATTAGGACAGTCGGTACGAATGGCAAATAACGCAAGCATCAACATACAAGAAGCCGATCCGGTGGAAGTCCACTGGAAAAACCGGAAAATGATATGCTGCCCCTGGGTTGTACCTGGCGCTCAAAAAGCGCTGTTGGGGCTTATCCCCCTTGAAGCAATGGATTTAATGGTCAACCCCTGTAGCCAGGAAGTAGTCGGCGTACACGGAGACGAACAAATCGGAATACTGTATTAAGCAATCACTCTTTCCAGGTTAGCCGGGAGATAAAAGCCGATGAATAGCCTGATTATTTTTAATGTAAAAATGATTCTTCCTGACCGGATTACACCGGGAGCAGTCCTTGTCGAAAAGGGATCTATCGTTGAAGTAGTTGAAAATACCGCTAATGCCGCCGGTAATACCGGAGGTTCCGCTATTCCTGCTGCCTGGAAAAACCGGGACGGGGAACTAATTGACGGCGAAGGTCTTTATCTGTCGCCGGGCTTTATCGACTTGCACAACCACGGAAGACTC
>JAIRRF010000317.1 GCA_031256115.1 Treponema sp. | reverse complement strand
TTCCCCTGGATCTTTCCGATTCCCGTTACCGGATAGACAAGAGTTTTATAATTCAGGGCCTGGCCAGAAACGAAGATGAGTTTTATGATACTACCGGAAAAGAACTTTCATTGTTCTGGCATCCGCCTTTTTATGCCCTTTCACAGGAATTTGCCGAGGCCGCCGCCGCCGCGGGGTATCGTACCATTGCCCGGAATATTGATACCAGGGACTGGATACGTACCGATGATGCCAGGCGGCTGGGAATAATTCAGCCTTCTGCTGCGGATATGATCGAACAGATTATGACTACCATAAGGGGAGGCATGATCATCCCTATCCGGCTCGGGCAGTTGGAAGGTGGCCGTAAGGATTATCTTTTTAACGCCCTGGATGTACTCCTGGATGCTCTTGTTCAGGAAGGTTTTGAACCGGTAACCGTGTCAACGCTGTTTGACAGGGGCATCCGGCAGCCATAAAAGATCCGGTTTTTACTATCTTGTATCCCTGATAACATGAAAATCCCAACCAGGTACATACGAAGAAACATTTCTGAGCTGCGTGTCTTTCGGAACCGTTTCGGGTATTTCCATATAATTATAAAAATCTGATAATTCCATTCCCAAATATTCAGCCCCGGTTTCAATACTCATCATGCCCCTAAGGTCTTTGGCTTTCAGATGTTCTCCGCTTTCCCTGACCGACTCAATGCCTGGGACGGTTAAAGTAAATATTCCCGCTTTATTAAATACCAACAGGCTCCCGAAAAAAATGGTTATCGTTGCAATTACAAAAATTAATGGTTTGAGTGTTTTACCAAATACAGTCACCTTGATGCAGTTCTTTTGGGATGGGCAGGCGGTAATACATTGACCGCACATAATACATTCTGCCGATTTTACCAGTTCTGTATTACTGACATCAATATTCATGGGACAGGTCTTTGAGCATTGTCCGCATGTCTGACAGTTGCATGAAGTGCAGGCACTGCGTTTAATTTTTGCCGGGCTGATTTTTGCCATAATGCCGTACAATGCTCCCGCCGGACAAAGGTATTTACAGAAAAATCTGTCAATAACCATTGAAGCTGCAAGCACAATTATTAAAATAATAAAACCAGGTCCGGTTTCATTAAACAATGACCTTCCAGCCCATATATGGGCAAAAGCGGCATAGGGATCATAGGGCGAAATCCAAAGGGAAGCCGTTATCCATGCCATACCGGTAACAAAAACCAAAACAATGTATTTAAAAAATCTTAATGTAATATCTGTCTGTGCCGGGACTTTTAGTTTTCTTTTGGTAATTTTTCCGATAAATTCCTGCAAACCCCCAAAGGGACAAATGTTGCCGCAAAAGGCACGGCCAAAAAGAAAAGCAAAAACCAGCATAAAGAAAAACAGGGTCATGGTGCCGCTGAAAAGTCTCTGTAAATTGGTTTTTCCCGCAATCCATGACCATAAATTTTCCAGCCCGCCCATGGGGCATACGGAATGAACCGATGGGTACATTGCCTTGCTGTGAATATGCAGATAATGGATTAGCATTGTGCCAATCAAAATTAATGCCAAAATAATCCATCTGGCATATTTTGAAATAGTTTTACCGGTTAAATTACCCATATAAACCCGCCAAAACAAGATTTTTTGTTATGTTAACTGCCCCTGCAATACCGCCATAAAATCGTTAAGACCCATGGCGTATTCCGGTGAACCCACAACTTCAACACAGCCCTGCTCCACTCCTTCCACAAAACCCACATCCTTAAGCAGGACTTTCAAGGCTCCGGTGACACTCGAAAAACGGAATAATACAAAAGGGCTCCGGCGTGCATATACACCGTGGCCTGATTTGGATTTCCCGGCCTTTACCCTTAAGTAACAAGCAACCGCCGGTTCGGCAATCCCGCCGGTTTTTGAATCATCGTCCACGATGAACTGGTAAATACGATCAGGCTGGCGGCGGCACCATTCGGCCATTTCCGGATTGCCCAATTTGTTATAGGTAGAAAGCGCCCGGGTTACCATATACAGAGCCATCTTGACTTTAAGCTTCTGTTTTGCCGGATCCTTCGGCCTTGCGGAGGGCATCATGATCATCAGGGACATGAGCAGGCTGAATACTTTCAGGAGCAGCGCCGGTTTGGAAAAACCCTTAATGGACGGCAGGGCTGCGCCCCCCCGGAACATGGTATTCATCTTTGCCACGGAGTTAAAGCTTAGAGTAATGTCCGGTGCTGCCGCCGGCCCCTGGTTTATGCTGAGCTTGCCGCAGTCAAATATCAGGTGGCAGGCCAACAACTCCTCCCCTTCTTTGGCGCAGATCTGTACAGTGGCCCGTACATTCCGGAACCTGGCGTTCATTTTGGGGTCATCGTCAAGGACTACCTGCATGACCGGGAATGCCGCATTAAAGAATAGCTTTGCGGTGATAAGGTCCTGTTCATTCATCGTTCCAGTCCTCATCGGCTTCAAATTCCATTCCCATCATTTCCCGAACCTTGTCGATGATACCGTTGCTGTCCAGACCGTAATGGGCGTAGAGATCTTCCGCATAACCAATGGCGGCAAACTCATCCTGGATCCCATGCTTTTTGAATACGCAGCCTTTTCCGGATTCGGCAATTACATTACCCACAGCGTCCCCCAGGCCGCCCACCACATTGTGTTCTTCCACGGTTAAGATCCGGCGGGTTTCATTTACCGCATTCATGACAGCGTCCCGGTCAATGGGTTTTATGGTGTGCATGTTAAGGACCCGGACGGAAAGGCCGTCCTGCTCCGCCAGGGTTTTGGCGGCCTGTATTGATTGCAGTACCGCAATCCCGCAGCAAATTATTGCAAGATCTTTACCGTCCTGCATTTGTGCGGCCTGGCCAATCCGGAAGGGGTAATCCTCGTTTTCGTAGCAGGGCGGTTCAAAGCCCCTGCCGATTCTGATATAGACCGGGCCGGGAATGTCCATACAGGCCCGGACAGAGCGGCTCGTCTCAATGCCGTCCGCGGGGCATATCACTGTCATATTCGCAATTGAACGCATAACGGCGAAATCTTCGGTGCAATGAGGGGTGGTACCGGCGTGGCCGAAAGAAATGCCGCCGTGGGTGGCGATAATCTTAACCGGCAGGTTC
>JAIRRF010000303.1 GCA_031256115.1 Treponema sp. | reverse complement strand
GTAAGAACATCGCTCATATCCAGAAAACTTTTTATCTCCGGGCCGGTTATGCCATTCAATTCAAGAGAATCCAGAATGGGGCGTACAGACTGAACCCTGGCGGTAATATAAAGACTTGCTCCGTCCGCCATAAGAGAAAACCCGCTGCGTCCTTTATAATATGTTTCCGGTTTTGGAATTGAAGGAGAAGAGACGCAGGAACAGATCACCAGGAGAAAAAATAGTGGTGCTCTTGCCATTAGTTCTTTTCTATTTTGACAAACCACTTTTCTTCTCCTGCATCCAGTTCGATCATTCCTGCCGCTTTTCCCCAATCCACCGCAACTGCCAGGGTTTCATCCGCAATATAATCGGAAAAAACCTGCCAGGCCGACTTTAGCCGGGAGGAGCCGTAAATGGAAAGGACAATTCGGTCCGTTACTTCCAGACCCGCTTCTTTCCGGGCATTTTGCACTCCCCGGATAAGTTCCCGGACATCCCCTTCCTGGGATAGATCTTCCGTTATTTCCGTATCCAGGGCTACCGTCAGGGTTCCTTCATTCAAGACCCTGAGTTTTGCCTTTTCCATACGGCGTATGTCCAGCTTTTCAGCGGTTATCTCCACTATTCGTTCATCTATTTTGATATACTGGGCCGTTCCGGCCAAAATATTCTGGATCTCCTGCTGGTTCAATGCGACAATCCGTTCTGCGACAGCCTTCATATCTTTTCCAAGTTCTTTTCCAAGGACACGGAAATTTGCTTTGGCTTCGTATTCAACCAGGTCTTCCTCGTTATCCCGAAACAGCACATTTTTTACATTCAGCTCTTCCCGAATGCTGTCTTCCATTTCCATAAGCGCATTTTTTTCTTCAGGATTCCCGGTAACCAACTCTACCGTTTTTAGAGGCTGACGGACCTTAATGCTGTACTGGGAACGCAGGGCCCTGCCCATAGAAACCGCATGCTGCACCGTCATCATTTTGAATTCCAGGTTTCTGTCCCGGCGGTTCTTCCGGGGTTCAGGGAAATCTGTCAAATGTACTGACAGGGGATCGGACTCCAGCCGTAAATTTTGCCAGATTGCGTCGGTTGTAAAGGGCATAAAAGGCGCCGTCACGGTAATCAGGGTTTTTAGCGCCTCGTAGAGAACTCCGTAAGCTTCGGTTTTGTCCTTGCCGTCGGATCCAGTAGGTCCGTCGGATCCGGCAGGTCCGTCTGATCCGGAAGTTTCGGCCTGATCAGGAGAATCCGCACTTTTCCAAAAACGGCGGCGGGAACGGCGTATGTACCAGTTGTTCAGGTTGTTGATGAATTCCAGGATTGGATCCACAGCCCTGTAAAGATCATAGGCTTCCAGGGCTTCTCCGGTTTTCTCCACCAGCTTTTCCGTCTCCGAAAGGATCCACCGGTCCAGGGGGTTCGAAAGGCCGATTGCTCCGGAGTTGTCAGACGGCAGACCCCGGGCTTCTACCTTGTCAATATTTGCGTAGGTAATAAAAAAGCTATAGGCATTCCACAGAGGGATGATGATGCTCTTCATCACCTCCTTAACTCCTTCATCGTTGTAACGGAGATCATCGGCCTTGACCACCGCCGAATGGATCAAGAAGAGCCGGAGGGCATCGGCGCCGAAATTGTTTACCACCTCTGTGGGGTCCGTATAATTTTTTTGGCTTTTGCTCATCTTCTTGCCGTCCGAAGCAAGCACAAGCCCTGAAACAATACAATTTTTAAAAGCCGGTTTTTTAAAAAGCGCCGCCGCTAAAACATGAAGGGTATAAAACCAGCCCCGGGTTTGATCAAGCCCTTCACTGATAAAATCCGCAGGAAAATGCTCCTCAAAGAATTGTTTGTTTTCAAAAGGATAATGATACTGTCCGTAGGGCATGGCGCCGGATTCAAACCAGCAGTCCAGCACTTCCGGGATACGGGTCATGGTACCGTTGCATGATGCATTGTCCTGCGCTGTATTTCTTGACGAAACCGCAGCTGAACAGGGTATAGTAATCTGATCCACGTAGTGTTTGTGGAGGTCCTCGGGTTGTTTACCCGAGAGGGTATACAGTTCTTCCCTGCTGCCAATGCAGATAGTTTTGCCGCAGTCGCCGCAGCGCCAGAGAGGCATGGGATTTCCCCAGTAACGGTTCCGGCTAATCGCCCAATCTCGGGCTCCCTCCAGCCATTTGCCGAAACGGCCTGCCTTTATGTGTTCCGGAACCCAGTAGATTTCGCCGTTTGCTTTCAGCATATCGGCCTTGATCTTTTCTACATTAACAAACCAGGAACCCACAGCACGGTAAATCAGAGGATTACCGCAGCGCCAGCAGTGAGGGTAGGCATGGAGGATCTGATCCCGCTTAACCAGCTTTTCTTCAATCTTCAGGTACTCTATTATTTTTTTGTCCGCATCTTTGACAAAGAGCCCCTGGTAATCAGGCACCTCTTCGGTAAAACGGCATTCCGCATCGACGGGGCAAATCATGGGCACCCCCGTACCTCTTAGGATCCGTTCATCGTCTTCGCCAAAACCCGGCGCCGTGTGGACAATTCCTGTCCCGTCTTCGGTGGATACATAATCCCCCGTATAAGTCCGGAAAGCGTTATTTTGTGCATGCTCTTCAAAATAGGGAAAGAGGGCTTCATAACAGATGCCCAAAAGCTCCGCCCCTTTCTTCCGCCAGTGGATCCGGCAGTCAGCAGGATCTTTGTAATATGCGGCAAGCCGGGATTCGGCAAGGATATAACGGTCTGTACCATCTTGTACGAGTACATAGTCTATGTCCGGTCCCAGGACAAGGGCAAGATTGCTGGGTAAGGTCCAGGGTGTTGTGGTCCATGCCAAAAGATAAGCCGCGCCTCCGGCGCCGCGGGCAAAGTCCGCAACCTCAACATTTTGGGCGGCAGGACTGCCCGGAACCATACCGGTTATCCTGAAACGTACAGTAATTGAGGGGTCAGTAACTTCTTTAAAGCCGCCCAGATTTAACTCATGGTTGGATAAAACCGTGGCACAGCGGGGGCAATAGGGCAGGATGTAGTGGCCTTCGTAGAGAAGGTCCCGCTCCCAAAGGGAAGCAATCACGCCCCAGATCGTTTCCATATAGGCGGGATCCATGGTTTTGTAATCATTATCAATATCCACCCAGCGGCCCAGCCGGGTAATCACCGTCCGCCAGTCCTCTACATATCGAAGTACTGAAGCCCGGCAGGCTTCGTTAAACTCCGCCACCCCGTAGCGTTCTATGTCGGATTTGGAATTAAGGCCCAGCTCCTTTTCAATCAGAGTTTCCACCGGCAGACCGTGGCAGTCCCAGCCGAAACGACGTTCAACCCGGAAACCTTTCATGGTTTTGTAGCGGGGAATAATGTCTT
>JAIRRF010000250.1 GCA_031256115.1 Treponema sp. | reverse complement strand
CCATAAAGGCCCCAAGCTGTTTTTTGTAAGATTCTCTTTCTTCCCTGTTAAGGTAGGTTATTTCATTAATTACCCTTTCATCGCTTCTGGTAAGAATATTAACCTCCGTCATGAGCCGGTTATAGTTGCCTATAAAGGTAATTATTGCGTCTTTTACGCCTTCAGTATCAGATTCTATTTGCAGTTTTATGGGCCTATCCGATGTTCCCCTGGCAGTGATGGTAAGGCCGGGGACAAGATCGTTTATCTCATTTTTTGAACGCCTTACTTCAATACCTTCCATGGAAATTACGGCGTCCTGGGCAGTAGATACGGCGTTTAAAGGCTTTACGCCTCCCATGGCGACGGGGTCAAAGACCTGGACATTCTGTATTGAAACATCCCTGTGGGTATTGTTATTAATCAAATTAAGGAAAACAATGGTTTTTCCGGAGACAATAGTCTCAAGTTCATACTGGTAGGTAATATATTCATCTGAGTCGGAAATTGGAGACAGTTCCAGGCTGCTCCCGTCAGAGAAACCAAGAGAAAGTATCTGCATATTATCAACCTTTTCGGGTTGAGTTCTTTGCTGGGGGAGGGTAACGGAGTTGTTGTCGCTTTCTATAACAATGCCTCCGTAGCTTACGGAACCTGTTCCGGGAATGGAAGGTCCCGGAAGGGGAGACCAGGGTTCTGTTGGGAATGGTTCTGTTGAGACTTCAAACTTTAGGACAAGATTCCCTGTAGTTGGCAGATTCATGGGAATTTGGACAGATGAACCTGCCTCCACTTTCAAGGAAGATGCTAAAAAATCCCGGCGGGAATCATTTGTCTGTTCTATCATGCCGGTTTCTTCGCCCAATCTTATGGCGGCTCCGGCAAAGCCCAGACGGTTTTCTTCTCCGGTTATTTTTGATTCAATGAGCAGCGATTGGGTTCCGGATTTTACGGCGACCAGACTGGATTGCAGCTTGTCCCTTCCCCTGCGGTTAAGGACGTCGGTAAATTCCCTTAACGTACCGCCCCTGAAATCAAACGATATTTCATCATTTCCCACAGAAAAAGTGTAAGTTCCGCTTTCGACCCTGAAATCATCCGCGAGGGGGGCGGAAAGAAAGCGATCTGCCTGGGCAATCTGCTTTACGGTAAACGAGCGATCCTGCTGGATTGCATCCCGTACCGCAGTACCGGTTAATATTGATTCATCGCTGGAGCGGACGATTCGGTCATTAAAGGGGTTCTGGAAAGAAAACAGGTTTCTGGCACTATCACGCAGAGATTTTGTTCTATTGTTTATTTCCTGCCAGTAACCCTTTTCGGCTTCAATCCGTTCAATGTTTTTTTCGGCACGTTCCTTGGGAACGCGCTCCAGCTTCATGAGATCTTCGATGACTTTTTCGTTGTTAAATCTGCTTCTTATACCAGGAATATATACATCTGACATCGGTACCTCCCCATCAAACCGAAGGTACTTGTAGTTCCATTAGTTCCTGAAGTTCCTATGGAACTTATGGAATTAATGGAACTAAACCATCCTGTCAAACAAAAAACCGATAGTTTCACTTATCCTGTTGTGAAGCCGTTGTAGTTCTTCAGGCGGAAGTACCTTGATCACCTTATCGGTCTCATTATCAATAACTTTAATAATAACTTCTCTGGATTCCTGATCTATTACAAACTTTAATCTGCGGTTAAATGCGAGACCAATATGTTCAAGATCGGAGGTAGTCCTTTTTAAGTCGGGAATTTCATTTTTTGGGCTAACCGGGAGATATTCAGCTTCTTTTGTAGTTTCTTTTGAAACTGAAGCTTCTCTTTGCTCCACTGAAAGAGGCAGCGGTTTCTCACGGGGGCGCTCATGCTGCGCCTGCACTGTTCCCGTGGATAAAGTGGCAACTTGTATATCCATAATACACCTCCATGTGTAAATGGCTTATTAAAAAAACCCGTCGATCCATGACAGGAACAATTTACAAAAGGGACAGGGTAGGGCGCGAACTCCCCTGCCCGGCGTCATAAAAGACAACGTCCAGAAGTCTCTTTAAACGCCAATAAAATAAACGAAAAGGTTAACCGAGAAGCTGGAGCGCCGTTTGGCTCCGCATATTGGCTTGAGCCAACATGGCGGTTCCCGCCTGGTTCAGAATCGCTCCCCTGGTATATCTAACCATTTCCGATGCCATGTCTGTATCCCGGATTCGGGATTCGGCTGCCTGCAGATTTTCCGCTGCGATTGCTACGCCCTGGGCGGCCATTTCAAAACGGTTTTGATAAGCGCCGAGGTCGGCTCTCTGTTTGGAAACCAGTTTCAAAGCGGCGTCCACGGTACCGATAGCCTGATTGGCTGTTTCAGGGGTGGCAATGCTAAGAAACTCAGTTTGGCCCTGGGTTGCTTCCAACCCAAGTGCTTTGGCGGTCATGGTACCAATAAAAATCTGTTTGTTCTGGTCCATATTAGCCCCAACCTGTAGCTGCATTACCCTGTTAACCGCGGAATTCTGGGCAAAAGAGCCGGTCAGCAGATTCATACCATTATATTGAGCATGGCTCGCTATACGGTTTACTTCGTCCACTAACTGGGAAACTTCCACCTGGATCTGCATTCTGTCCTCTTCGGTATAGATACCGTTGGCGGACTGAACCGACAGCTCCCTGATGCGGTGCAGGATATCCTGAGTTTCCTGAAGATATCCTTCGGTAACCTGAATGAAGGCCACTCCGTTCTGAATATTCCTCTCAGCCTGATTTAGCCCCCGGATCTGGCTCCTTAATTTTTCGGAAACCGCGAGTCCTGAAGCATCATCTCCGGCGCGGTTTATCCGCTCACCGGAACTGAGTTTTTCCATGCTTTTCGTCAGATCCATTTGGGATATCCCAAGCTGGCGATCGGCATACAGAGCGCTCATGTTGTGATTAATAATCATAATAACCCTCCTTGAGCCGGGTACACGGGCAATCCTTTGCCCGTGTCGTACCGCACAGCCGGAAGAGCCCCGAACTGGTTCGCGCCTTCAGTCCTGGGCTTTTCCGAAGACGGTACGAAACGGTTATCTCCAAAAATCATTGGAACCTTGCGGGCTCCTTAATCCGGTGATAATCGTTCCGAACCGCTGTACAGCAGCAAGCAGCATAAATGCTAGGTATTATTGCCGCCGGCAGGAAGGTGTTTGTCAAAGAACATTCGGTATTCATACCTTCGATATGAAAACCGCATTAATCGGGGAGAGGAGACTCCCCCCGATTAATAACCCAGAGTATACTACATTACCGGAGAAGCTGCAATACCGTTGCGCCCCGTTGATTCGCCTGGGCAAGCATGGCAGTCGCGGCCTGGGACAGAATCTGATCCCTGGTGTAGGTTACCATCTGGTGGGCCATGTTGGTGTCCCTGATGCGGGATTCCGATGCCTGCATATTTTCCGCGCCGACATCCAATCCTACAACAGCGTGTTCCAGACGGTTCTGGTAAGCGCCGAGGTCCGCCCTTTGCTTGTTGATGATCTTAATGGCATGGTCCATTACGCCTATGGCTCTGTTGGCGCTGTCAGGGTCTTCCAGGCTGATGAAGCTGTCGTCTCCAACGGTGCGGATTCCCAATCCCTTGGAAGTCAT